>NZ_CP041666.1:301283-602566 GCF_007301515.1 Radiobacillus deserti | reverse complement strand
TTGGTTTATTGCCCCACTTGACCATTAAAGAAAATGTCTCCCTCGTTCCACGTCTTTTAAAATGGAACAAAGAACAGTATATAGACAAAGTGGACGAACTTATGAATATGGTTGGTCTGGATTCGGACACCTTCGGAAATCGCTATCCGAGCGAATTGAGTGGTGGTCAACAGCAACGAATTGGTGTTATTCGTGCATTAGCCGCAGACCCCAAAATTATTCTCATGGATGAACCATTTAGCGCACTCGATCCCATTAGTCGTGAACAACTACAAGATGAGCTTGTCCGTCTACAACAAGAAATACATAAAACAATCGTATTTGTTACTCATGATATGGACGAAGCTTTAAAAATTGCCGATCGAATTTGCATTATGAAGGATGGAGAAGTGGTTCAGGTTGATCGTCCAGAGAACATTATCCGACATCCAGCCAATAAATTTGTTCGCAGTTTTATCGGAGAAGATCGTTTACATGAAAACGATAGTTTATCACTCCCTAGCCTAAAAAAACTAACCGTTCAACCTGTCACAGCATATGGAACGAGAGGGCTTGCTGAATCATTAAAATTAATGCGAAGAAGACGTGTAGATAGCCTTGTAGTAATTGACAACAAGGACACGTTCCTAGGCATTGCTACGGTATGGGAAGTACAAAAACGTTACACCGAAGAAGAATTAACTCTAGAAGATGTAATGGATACAGAAGTTCTTACGCTCAAAATGGACGATTCCGGCGAAGTAGCTTTTCAGCATGTGAATAATTCGAAATATGGTTTTGTTCCCGTTCTGGATGAACATAAAAAGGTTCTAGGCATTGTGACGCGAGCTAGCCTTGTGGAACATATCGTGGACCAAATGGCTGAGTAGGAGGGATTTAAAATTAATATCTTTCAAAGTACAATCGATGTATTTGCAAACCGGTGGTCAACCATTTGGGATTTAATACTAGAGCATATGTACCTCTCGCTTATCTCCATTGCGATTGCCATTTTAATTTCCGTCCCACTTGGTATCTATCTAACACGCCATCGCAAAATAGCGGATACGATAATTGGAATAGCTGGGATTTTTCAAACTATCCCGAGTCTTGCCTTGCTTGTTTTCCTTGTGCCACTTATCGGAACTGGACAGCTTCCAGCGATTATAGCATTAACGGTATATGGCTTACTGCCGATATTACGTAACACATACTTAGGAATTACAGGTGTTAATCAATCTGCAATCAATGCAGGCGTTGGAATGGGGATGACCAACCGACAAGTGCTATGGATGGTTGAATTACCATTATCCCTTAGTGTCATCATGGGTGGAATACGGACAGCAACCGTTTTAATTATTGGAGTTGCTACCATTGCAGGACTAATCGGGGCAGGTGGACTCGGAGATTTGATTTTCCGCGGACTCCAAACGTATAACACGGGCCTTATCTTGGCTGGTGCTATCCCGTCTGCGTTACTAGCGATAATATTTGACTACTTAATAAAATTGTTAGAAAACGATGTTACCCCTAGAGGTATCCAGGAGAAAAAAACCAATCCAAAAGTATCCCGTGTTCGTAAATGGGTGGTTGTTGGTTTAATTTTACTAATTCCAATCTCAACGTTTATTTCTCAAATGGATACGAACACTGCAGGTGACACCGATACGATAACCATCACAGGAAAGAATTTCACCGAGCAGGAAATTATGGTTTACATTATGGGACATCTAATTGAGGAAAAAACGGACCTAAATGTAGAATATGAATCGTTCCTTGGTGGAACAGCCCCTGTGTTTGATGGGCTGAATGGTGGAGATTATGACCTGTATATGGAATACACAGGAACAGGTCTTTTAAGTATTTTGAAGGAAGAAATGGTGAATGATCCTGATCGAGTATATGAAATTGTTAAAAAACGATTTAAAGAAAAATATGATATTGTTTGGTTAGAACCATTTGGGTTTAATAACACCTATACGTTAACGATGCGAAAAGAAGATGCAGAAAAGTGGGGTATTTCAAGCATATCGGACTTAGCTGAAAAAGCACCAGAGCTAACACTCGGATCCGAACCGGAATTTTTAGAGCGAAAAGACGGTTATCCGGGACTTGTTGACACTTACGATATTCAATTTGGGAGTACGAAGGCAATGGATTCTGGGATTATGTACAGTGCCATAAAAAATGGAGATGTGGATGTAATCGACGCATTCTCAACCGATGGACGTATTCCTGCATTTAACCTGAAAGTGCTTGAAGATGATAAAAACTTCTTCCCACCATATTACGCAACACCAATCATCCGGGCAGATACGTTAGAAAAGCACCCAGAAATTAAAGAAGTATTAGGAATGCTCGTCGGCAGGATTGATAATGAAAAAATGCAAGAGCTCAATGCCCGAGTAGACCTCAATAAAGAACGATATGAAGATGTAGCTGTTGACTTTTTGAAGGAAGAAGGACTAATCGATTAAACCATGGGACTAACTAAATCTACAATTTGCCATTGAATCGCAACTAGAAAGGAAAGCCGGTTTCTTCCCTGATAGGATGTAACCGGCTTTCTTTCATTATTGCCTCTCCGACCAATAAACAAATGCCTACTTCCATTTCGGAAGTAGACATCTCTGCAAGGATTGTAGTCGGTTAGCGTTTAGTTCAGATATTTAACTCTAACTGTGCAACCAACTCAACATGTACGGTATGCGGAAACAAATCCACAGGCTGTACATCTTTCAGCTCGTATCCAAATGCTTCTAATTCTTTTATATCGGTTGCAAACGTATCCGGATTACACGATACATATACAATACGCTCTGGCTTAGAACGGCCAATTCGGCGCATGACTTTTCCACCTGCACCAGAACGCGGTGGGTCTAGTAAAAGAAGCTCTGGAGCTCCAAACTCTTCTAGAATCTGATCGATTCCTCTTCTAGCATCCTTTGCAAGAAAATACGTGTTGTCTAACCCATTATCCTGAGCATTTCGTTTTGCAGATTCAATCGATGTTTCTACAATTTCGATTCCTGCTAGTTTCTCAACTTTGCTAGCGAAAGGAAGGGAGAATGTCCCTACTCCACAGAAAAGATCGATCATTTTTTCCGTTTTCTTCGGTTGTCCCATTTCGATTGCTAAATCGATTAGCTTTTGTGCTTGCGTTGGATTCGTTTGGAAGAAAGTATCGAACCAAAGACGGTAACGGTAGCCATCCATTTCATCATATATAAAGTCACGACCAGCAAGAATATGACTTTTCTCAGATTGTGTACGATCCGCCCAATCTCTATTTTCTAGCCACATCAAGCTTTTCACTTGTGGGAACTTCGCTTCAATTCGATCTTTTAAGTCTTCCACGGCCGCTTCTAGCTTTCCTTCCGGTGCTTCCGTAGCAAAAACACCCAACATTATTTCACCAGTCGCAAAGGATTGACGTACCATTAAGTGACGAAGTAATCCTTCATGCTTGTCCTTATCATAGCCAGCTAGACTATGTGCTTTCGTCCATTCCGCAACCTCCATCGTTGCTTCCACCATTTCTTTACCAGCAATCAGACAAGTTTCCAGTGAAATGACTTTTCTAAAATTACCTTGTTCATGTAACCCAAGAGAACCATCTGGAGCAAACGTGAATTCCATCTTGTTCCGATAATGCCATGGGTTTTCCATGCCAATTGTATCTTTTACAAGCGCTGGGTCAAAGCCTTGTTCTGCCAATACTTCTTTGACATGCTCGGTTTTGTGCTTTAGCTGGCCTTTGTAATCCCAGTGCTGCCATACACAGCCACCACAACGTTCGAAGTGTGGACATGGTGGAACTACACGCTCCGGGTTAGCTTCTATAATTTCGTCTGGGAGCGCTTTTCTTCTTTTTCTATCTGGCTGATCCACTGTTACCTTTACCTGTTCACCAGGTAAGGTTTGTGGAATCGTCAGCTTCAGCTTCTTCTTATTCACTTCACCGGTATCTCTCCATACAACTGCACGCCCAGCACCTTTATTATCTAAGTGACTTATTTCTGTAACCATCGTTTCCGGCTTTACATTCGTCATCTCGAGTTCCTCCTCCCCCAATTTAACTCTATATATCAACATACCACGTATAAAAGAAATTTGAACAATCCCACCTATTATATCTACAATAGTGGTGCCTGTCACGCCCCGGAATTTGTCAATAATCGTCGAATGTCCAAAGCTACATTAAAACAATAAAAAACTGGTAAACGCGTTATTTACCAGTTGCCTTCTCCAAACCTTCTATAGCTTCTTCCATAAACATCATTACCGCATTATTAACCGGGTATAAGTTCAAATCAGCAGACTGCGTCTCGGACTTACGAGCTTCCCAGAATTTCTGCTCTAGCTCCGCGTTTCCATTAAACATTTCATTCGATAGTATCAACGTATCTTCCGCAATTAGCCTCCCCTCTTCCGATCTAGGAGACTTCCCTTCCGCCAAGCATAGCTCAATTCTCTTAATAATGTTCATCCACTTTGTAACATCTGTTGAATCTGTCTCCATTTTAGGTAGCTGTTCACTCAATATCATTTGCTCTTCATCCGTGAATAAGTCATCCATGGCCTCTGTCTTTCTTTTCTGTCTCGACACCCGATCTTCTAATAATAGCGGCAACAAGTGCTCCCACTGAATGTCCCCTTCAAGTTTTACCGTATTTATCAAGGTATTAGTGTGGCTTAAAGATTCCGATAACTGCTCGAAATCCTGCTCTAGTTGTTCTTTATGAATAGCTAAAACCTCTTGAATTGTAATATGGTTGATGACTTTTTCGATATTCTTTAAGGGCATAGAAGTAGCTTTCAAAAGTAGGACCTTCTGGAGCATCACGATATCGTCTGGTGTGTAAAATCGCGTTCCATCTTCCTTCTTCATCGTAGGTTTAACCAAATCAATGTTGTCATAATAACGAATCGTCCTTAATGAGACGTTCAATTTCTTTGCTACCTCTCCCGTTGATAAGTACGTCATAAAAAAATCCTCCTCCCTACTTGCAGATTACGTTACGTCACCCTTTATTCTATATATAACATAGATTTGTTAGGAGGAAGTATAGTTGGAGAAAAATAGTTGGGGCTACAAGGAACTCATTTATTTGTTAATCGTTACGTTCCTATTCGTACCATTCATGATTGAAGGCTTGTTGTACTATCTTTTAAACGAGGTAATTCAAAATGATTTGTACACTGGTACATCCATTGGCTTGGTAATGGCTATTGTATTCACAACGAGTGTCTACCTAGTTGCATTGAAACCACACCAGTTAGGATGGGACGAGGTGGGCGTACGTAGTTTTTCAAAACAATATTGGATACGAATGTTGGGTTGGACCATCCTGCTAATCGTTGCTAGTATTTCGATTGTAGCCATTATGGATGTATTACAAATCGGAATAGATAATCATAAAACAAAATCTTTAAAGCAAGATATGAATGGCTTCACGTTTAGTATTGGTTTTATTTCAGCCGCCATTATCTCACCAGTTTATGAGGAAATATTCTATCGCGGTTTCCTTTATAAATGGTTCCGGGCAAAATGGGGAGTCGGGATTGGATTGGTAGCTAGCTCCATCATTTTCACGCTTGTCCATATTCCAACCTATAATACGTTACCGATTAACTTCCTATCTGGTTTAATATTTGCTTGGACGTATGAAAAAACAGGATCGATCGTACCAGCCATCCTTATTCACGGCACCGTGAATGGACTAGGAGTTATCCTCACAGCAATGGCCTGAGTGCCTGTCACTTCCCGGATTGTGTCGAATTCGACACGATTCGGGAAGTGACAGGCACCAAAAAAGGGCACCAAAAAATCCCCACAACTCGCGGGGATTCCCTTTAGTACCGATACGCACCTTCACACGTATTAGCTATCGGTTCATAATAACAATGTTGCTTATACTGCCCTGTAAACGGTTGATTATACCATGTAGGAGGACACTCTCCATACGGGTTAAAGTACCAGAGCGCATACTTAGCTGGTTGTTGTCTCCAATAATTTAATGCTGCTCTCGCTAGTTTTTTCTCCACTTCTCTTGCCCGTTGATAAAAAACATTCCCTTTCTGCACGGCTTCAAAGGAATAGTTTCCTCCTTGAACTTGGAAGATAACGTCATTTATAGACCTTAACCCTTCAAAATCAAGACAATTCGCTTTCAATCGATTGACAATGACATTCCCAACCATCAGCATCCCAAGTCGTCCTTCACCCTCAGCTTCAGCCCTCATCATCCGTGCCATGACATTGACGTCTTGCTCTGTATATTTAACTCTCGCCACTTAACATCACCTCTACAAAATTGTATGAGGAAATTCTGTAATAATGTAAGGTTTGGATAAATTTGGCTTGGACACTCGTCAATTTTATGTGTTTTTTGAAGACCTTTGAAAGACAAGCAATGACTCAGCATCTTGATAAATACATCCCTATTATTTTTGGCTTCAAGTAAAGATATAGCCCTGATGGTTGCTTTCACAATTCCTACTTTCTCTGATCTTAATAAAGGAAAATAGCAGTTGATTATTATGATGTTAAGCTAAGGTTATTCAATGTTCGAAAATACTTATATACTTTATTTATTTTTTTCTGATGTTTCCCTTTTGTATTCTCCATATTCCCAAACTCAAAAAACTTTACCTTTTTAATACCTACGTATTTGAATAATGCTTTACGCATTAAAACTTTATGGGCGTTATTCAGCCAAAACATTGGATAAAAAGCTGGTCCTTTCATCACAGAAATACATACGACTGATTTACCTTTCAACAAACCTTCTGGTAACAACTTACCATTATCTTTGTAAGCAAAACCCGAAGCAAATATTTTATCAATATAGCCCATTAACATAGCAGGAGGTCTTCCCCCACCATATAGGGTATATAAAAATAATCTTTTCAGCCCATGATAGTTGATTACGATACTTTTCTAATTCTGGATCTTTATACATATCTCTTCTCCTCTTTTTCTCCCCAAATTCAAGGACCGGATTAAAATGATCAGCATATAAATCTAAAACTTGAACATTTTGTATAACATCGTTTGCCTCACAACCTCGGAGTACCTCTTGCAAAAATGCATAGCTCAAGCTTTGGTGATTTGGATGGGTAAAAACAATTAAAACATTCACCTTTAAGCACCTCATTTGTTATCATTTGATAACTAAATATTAACAGCAATCTGATTTAGTTGTCAATTGATAATTGTTTTTTGATAATGTATTTGATAATTTGTTAAGGAGGTGTTTTATATGGACAGAGGTAAGCTTTTCCAACAGTTTGTTCGATTTACTGCATCCGTACATCAAGTAACAAACGATATGACAAAAGATATCAAAATTGAAAACATAACGACCGTTCAATACAAAATATTAGAGTTCATTACAGTTAGCCAACCTGTCACTCTAAGTGAAATCAGTGAATGCTTACATTTATCTTTACCGAATTCTAGCCGTGAGTTAAAAAAATTAATGGAAAGCAAACTATGCGAAAAAATTATGGATCCGAATGACCGGCGCAAATTTGACATTCGTCTTACAGAGAATGGAACGGCGCTAATGAATAAAGTGTTTCGACAGCTTGAAATAAGATTTCAAGAGCGAATTAACAATTTGACAGAGTCAGAACTAAAAGAAATGGAAGCAGCAATTAAAACTTTACAAACTAAATTTTTTGCATAGGTTTATGGAAAAGGTCCAATATGAGATCTATTATAATCTTAGATTTAAAAAGTGATAATATAACTCTTATTTCATAAGAAAGACCTCTAGCATTTGTTTTTTTGTAAAAGCAAGACACTAGAGGTCAAAAAATTCTATCCTGAAGCCATTGATGTATGAACAAGAAACTTTCATCTTGTGGAACAACTCTTTGATTACGGAAGTGCTATTCGTAAGGTGATGTACACAACCAATGCCGTAGAAAGTATTCATTCCAGCTTCCGAAAAGTAACGAAAAAAGGAGCATTCCCTAACGAGAACGCTCTCTTAAAAGTCCTATTTTTACGTGTGAAAGAACTTGAAACCAAATGGGAAGGTGGCCATATCCAAAACTGGTCGATGGTCATGAACCAGCTATTAGTACACGATCAGTTAGAAAGCAGGGTTCGGAAATACATTTAACTTTCAGGACTTACACACTTTATTTGACAAGCCCCCCCTGAAGCGAACAAAGAACACAGACTTTAAATTACTTTATTGCTATGTAAATTTCAATCTCCCCATTAGTTGAATATTTTTCATAATCATATGTATAGGCCCTCTCTAACAAACCAGCATCCTCTTGTTCCCATATCTTACTCCAAGTATTAATAACACCTTTTCGTCGGTAGTATCCACTTTAAAAATTTCGTATTTCTCGTTTTTTGGTATTTCAATAACAGATTTCCCATAATGTTCTTCAATACCAACGCTTAATGAATAATCACCTTTATAGTCACTCTCCTAGTCATAATAAACTCCAAAAATATTTGTTTGATGATGTTTCAGATTTCTATAGGCTTCTTCCCACATATTTTTGATTTTCCCCATCATTTGTTCATCATTAAAATTATTTGTTCTTATGCTATTGACCAGAAATAATTTCATTTTTTAATTAGCCCTCCGATACAATTAATTATTTTATTCCAACTATAAAAGGAACAAAACTCCATTCTCCTCCTAGCCACACCCCCATTTTCAGCCTCTAATAACAAGACATCTCATAATCATTGTTCTGATAAATTATGGAAAAGGTACATAACAAAACGAAAAAATAATGTCTATATATCCAAGTTATTGAACTGAAGCCCCCGTTAATGGAATAACACTTCTTATCATTTAATATCTTTAATGTAGTTCTCTAAAGCCATTCTATACCGTTCTATATCGGGAGTTATCACTTTCATTAACATCACATTCAGTGTTTTTCTTAATGCATCAGCATTTCTATTTTTATCGTGCAAAGCAAGACCAAGAAACATAGAGATAGAAGGGAGTTCAGGATAACGTTGTTCAGCATCAGATAATATTCTTATGGCATCGTCTATTCTCCCGACATTTCTTAAAGAACTACCTAATTGTAATAAGGCATATGCTTCGTACTCGGCATCAAGACCTGTGCTGATTGCATCTTCATATAGCGAAATCGCCTTTTTCTCTTGTCCTGTAAAATCATGAGCATTAGCCAATTCAAATTTTGCCCTTGCTGAATTTGGATATTTGTCTACAACTTCCAAGAAATATTCTATTAGTTTAGTCTCATCATCTTTGTTTTCCCATCCATCCATAACAATTGTTTCCCACTTCGGCTCCATATTGGTCTCCTTTCTCTTCCTCTAATTCCAGACATCCTTTGTTACACTCTAATGCTCCTATAATTAAATAAGTTCAACAAAAATAGCGTTATCCCTTCTAAGATTAACGCTACCCTTTAGTTGAATAATAGGAAGTTGTGCACTTCCATACACATTACTATTTACCTAACACCAGAATCGACTTCAAGACGAGGTGGCGACGTTGTAAGTTTTGCATTCACTCCTAGCGGCACCCCATAATTGGGCTGACAATGACCAATATGAAAATTCTCAACAACAGGGAATGATACTCTGGTAAAAAAATCTTGCAGCACTTTTTTAATTTTCTTATGTTCGTCTGGTTCCGCTTGGAAATTACCAATGACCACACCTTTGACAGTATCAAACAACCCAGCTTGTTGAAGGTGAGTAAGCATTAAATTCACCTTAAAAGCAGGTTCTTGAACTTCCTCGATTAGGAGGATTGCTCCGTTCGTATTTACTTGATATGGCGTTCCTAGCCCATTTGTTAGCAAGGTTAGATTCCCACCGATCAAACGTCCTTCTCCTGTTCCGTATGTAATGGTGTTGAGGGGCGAGTTTCTAGAGTCATAGGTCAAAGGTTCACCCGTAAACAAAGATAAGATCGAGGATTCTGTCTCTGTGGTTCGTTCTTCGTCATTTAGGTCGGATGCAACCATCGGTCCGTGAAAAGTAACTAAATTACTGAAGTTTTGAATTGCATTAAGCAGATATGTAATATCACTGTATCCCCAAAATATCTTAGGATTTCCTTTTATCATTGCATAATCAATCTTAGGAGCGATTCTAGCTGTACCGAATCCTCCATTTGCACAAAAAATGCCTCTAATAGAAGGATTTCTAAAGGCTTCGTGCAAATCAAAGAGCCGATTTTGGTCCAATATGTCTATGTCTTCCTCCACATCGAACACGTGTCGTCCAAGGACGACATCTAGTCCCCTCTCTTCAAGTACACGTATGCCTTGTGTAAGTTGCTCTTTGTCAGTTGGACCAGCTGGTGCAATAATCGCTACTCGGTCACCCTTTTTCAAAGCACGTGGTTTGTTCATAAATTTACCTCCCCTTCCTTTTTTATGTTCCATCTTTCATTAACCTGTTCCTTTTCTACAATAAATTCCATAAAAAAAGCACAATCCTTCTTAGATCAACACCCCATTTAGCTGAATCACTCACCACTTTTTCAATAACAAAATACAAAATAACAACCAAAATTATAAAGTTGGCAATTTGGAGCATTTCTGAAAGGTCTGAATGTTCAAAGATGCTTTGAACTGGATCTTAGCACAAGAAGCAATTGCCCTTATTTCACAAACGCCCCCTTATGTAGAAGAATATTTTAATTTGTCAGCAGATAATAAACAAACTTTACCTTTTGTCCATTCATTAAAAATTCTTCATCACTTGCTGCCATATACTTAAATCCGTTTTTCTCTAAGACTTTTTGAGAGGCCATATTATTAGTAGTTGTCTTCGCGGAAACCTCTTTTATTCCTTGCTTATTTCTTATAGTTTCTAATAAAAGTTTCAATGCTCTATTAGCAATTCCTTTTCCAGTATATGCTTTTCCCACTCTATAACCGATATGCCCTAAACCGTTTTCAATATCTACTAAATTCATTCTTCCAACAATAGAGCCATCCTTATTTTTAATTAAATAGAAATAAGATAACCCTTGCGCTTGTTCATCCAGTAAGGCTTTATTCCTTTCTTTAAATGTCTCGAAGTTGTAGTAATCATCCCCACGACTTGGTACCATTTCCTCAAAAAAAATTCTGTTTTCAAGCTCAAACTTATATAAATTTTCAGCATCAGTGTCATGTAATTTCTCAATTGTTATATCCATTCTAATTCCCACCAATTCAATGTTGTTATAGCTAATCCTTATTGACTATCCTGCCTAGTTCGCATTAGTTCACCCCCAAAACGTATCACTGTATTATTCATTTATATCTCCTAAGTAAACTGATAGTACCTCACCTGCAATATAATCAATTATGTACTCTCGCATTGTTTGAGTACAGTCTATAATTTATTAATTCAGACAAAGGCAACCACTCTACACCAATTTGTCCATCATCAGGAACTATCCAATTCCTATTTCTTTATTTCCTTCTTTAACCTTACATAAAAACATATATTCCGTTTGGTGTACTTCTGAGTCAAATTCAAAATGCTCATGATTTTTTCCAATGTATTCTCGTATAAATATTAGATTATTAATTTCTATATTTCCTCTATACATTCCCTTTTCAATGTTTGATGGAGATTTTCCCCATGTTCTTGACCGCCACCCCATTCCACCGTTCGAGTTAAAATAAAATTTTTCGACTAAGTCATCGCCCGATCTAACTAATTATTCATTGTAATAATAGAATTCCTCTCGGCTTCTATAATTAGTTACATTAACTGCTTATTCTTCCCCGACCGGAATATCAACAGTAAATGGTTTTAATTCTTTAGAAGAGACAAAGGTTGAAAAGTCGAATAGTAATATAGTATTTTCCATTTTAAAGTTCTTTATTTTTTCATCCCGTTTAAATCGAATGTAGATTGGTAGTGTGCTGTTGCTTTATCTATCATTTTTACTTTATTAAATGGAATTCCATGGTTTTTAGGAGGCCACGGATTTACTCCTCTTCGACTTTTTTAGGTTTTACTAAAACAAGCAACAGAAAGCTCAACCACGAGATACTTAGAATAATAACATATACAATATTCCAAGTAGATTGATCCTTTATTAAAGCTATAACCTCGCCAATTAGTAAAATAGAAATTATTATGAAGGATAACCTATTTGCATTAAAAAGTATAAAGTTCCTCATTTTATTACCCCCGTTAAAATTTGCTTCTTATTGAATTAACCTGCTCCGTTCGTATTATAAGGTTAGCCAGAATGCTAAATATTTCTGGTTGACCTTTTTTTATATGGTCTTATTATAACAGTAGCCAGGGTAGAACGTAACTGCCCGTGGGACATTGATTCCGTCAACTAAACCGTTCGTCCCCTACTTGTAGAAGCATGTTTGAGGTCTGGTTGGGACTTAGATCTCGTATAACAAGCGAAGCTGTGATACTACATTAGGCATTAGGGGTTACTGGCAAATAAAGATATTCGGAGGAGATGCAAGATGAATCCAGTCGTTGGTCTGGATGACTCAAAAGGGGAAATTCAAGTTCAAGCATTCTTGGACAAGGGGAAAGCGTTTCGTAAGAGTTTCAAAGTTTCACATACACTTGAAGGACTTCATTCACTGGTAGAATTTCTTGAGGATGTAAAGAAAGAGTCTGGTAAGAAGCCACCTATCATATTAGAGGCGACTGGACACTATCAAACTCCTGTTGTTCATTACCTAGAGGAACGTGGTTATCTATTAATTATCATTAATCCTTTAATTTCATACAAAGCCAGGAGTTCGAGCTTGAGGAAAGTTAAAACGGATGCCATTAATGCATATCTGCTTTGTGAGCTGTTCTACAAAGAAGAATTAGAGCCTTATAAAAAACGTGGGGTTCAACCTTTAAACCTCCGTAATCTCACGAGACAACATGATAATATTACTGGGTTGCGATGCAAACAAAGCTTCAATTCCAGGCAGTGCTTGAACAAGTATTTCCTGAGTATAAAGGGGTTTTTGGGGATTTATATTCAGTGGTTTCACTCTTAACTCTTCAAAGGTTTCCTTCATCTGAAGATATTTTGAAAACCAGTGAAGAGATAATTAGTGAGACGATTCATGGACTTTGTAAAAGTCGATCAATAACGTGGGCAGCTGAAAAAGCTCAAAAGCTTAAAGCTGCGGCAGCTCGCAATCCTTTTGAGAAGGTCGTTTATCAAGGTCATATTTTGAGTCTCGGTATATATGTTAAAATCATTCTTCAATATAAAGAGCATCTATCCAAGTTAGAGACAGAGATAGACACTCTCGCTAGAGATATTGAAGAATATCATATTATCAAATCTATCCCTGGTATCGGTGAAAAGATCGCTGCAACGATCATTTCTGAAATTGGCGGAAGGTTATTTAGTGTGCTCTTTTAGTAATGCCTTTTTTAAATTTTTCATTGAAAAATATTGACAAACTATTAGCTAGTTTACTTTAAGATCACAGATTCACATTTTATTTTAACACAAAATTCCAATAACCCTAAAATATCGCCCTATTGTCGATCCTTTTGTTAAACATTTGCACCCTTTAATTTAAGTGTAATCCTTCACAAGTAAATTATGTTAGATTAATTCTGTATAACTAAATCTGCCTGTTCCATCGGTGAAATTGTTTGCAAATAATGGACTTCAGCCTTCCAGTATCTCTTTTCAAACTTCCCAATGTTTTTCTGTGTTACATTACTTTCACGATTAAATCTCTTTTCTCTTGAACACTCCAAATAAATCATAAAATCGTAGAAATGTCTCCACTCTTTTCTTTGTAAAAATACTCCTTCAATTATAATTAGACAAGTATTAGGTATTTTGACTGTCTGTGGTTGTTGTGTATCAGAAGTATAATCATAAGTTTGTAAGTAGAGTTTATTAGTCTTCTTTAGTCTTTTGAATAAATTCTCTTTTAGCCATTCTACATCCCATTGCAAATTATAATACTCATACCACTCTTCCTAACCAGTGTTATAACGCTCTCTCAACAATGTAATCGTCTATATGAAATATGCAAACAAAAATATTTTTTGCTTGCATATGCTGTTCAATATTTCTCACAAATGTTGTCTTACCAGAACGACTTAATCCATCTATTCCAAGAACAACCTTTTGACCTTGTTCAATTTTCGGAATTTCATTCAATAAATTTAGTATTTTATCTCCCAAACAATTCCCACCCTACTTTTAATATACCTAATGTACTAACTGCTCGTTCAATAAATAAGGTTCCTAATCATTCTTGAAGATACTCTCTTTACTTTAAGTGAATTTTATCACAAATTAAACATTATAAAGTATTTGGATAATCAACAACTAAACCATTTGAATCGATACAAATGATTGTTTCATAATCATAACAACGGTATTTGAAATATCTTAATTCACCTTCCTTACGGATGTATTGATAAGATTGAGGTACTTTTTTTGATTCTAAAGTTGGAATTGATATATAGACCATATGAAAGTGTTCTATCTAGTTAATACTCCAATTAATTCTATTAATAGGTAAAGAGTTAGAAAAAGGAGTAACAGAAATATCTATGTCAATCGCACCTTTTAGACTGTCAATTGATTCTCCATCAGTATGTAATTCTAAACTATTAATTTTATCAACATTAATATAATACTAATTAAAGCTCTTGACGTATAACCGCCGCCCACTCCCTTACCCGCTGGGCAGCATTTTCTGGATGATTTGGTATATATACATCTGATATCGTCATTTTCCAATCATGTTGAACTGGATGTCTTTCCGACTTATCCTTAAGTACTCGATTTTTGCCTCCACTTATTTTCCCTAATCGCTTTCTCATTTCCATAATAGGCAGCCCATTATCCAAATGTTCAATAAAAACAGCCCGTAAGTCTGCAAGTATCCTGTCTGTGAATTGTGAAGGGTGCTGTAGATTATACGAAGCAACTGTCTTAAAATGCTCAGCAAGAAGTTCAGGGTCATCGGCTTCCCATGCTAATACTCCCCCAAGTTGCTCCCAACAATCCATGCCATTTACCTTGGGAGCGCCACATTCCGGGCAAATTTTAGATTCCTCATTCTTGTGTATTTTACTTGCTCTGCTCATCTGTTCACCCCCTACCTTTAATCCATATTTATATACTGTGCTTTAATAGTACCCACTTACGTAAAGTTAATGCCAATAGATATTAGTGCAGTTTTATAACAATACTATTTAAATTACTAAATTCATTTTCTAAACTATCTCACTATCATTTTTCGTCTTTTTATAGCCGCTGCAAAAGAACTCCCTATATCTCTGTATTTTTGTGTTTGAATACTAAAGCTACATACCCCATTATAGAAGCTCCTGTAAATAGAGCATGATACCCCGATAAATCTGCGATTACCCCGGAGACAATGGCCCCTATTGCTTGACCAAGTGCTAGTATTAAGAAAGGTATACCTAGGCCAAATGATGGGTTTGATTTAAACACGGAAATCCCCCATATGATTAAAACACCCGTCATAAAAATATACGAACTACCAAAAAGGGCTGGTGATAGCCACCCTATTATAATATAATCTACAAATGTCCCTAATAGAAGAGACGAGGTTGAAAGCGCTAATACAGAAATCCTGTATGCAGGCATTAAACCATATTTATTTACAAATACACCAGCAGTGCCCCCTAATAACCCTGCTATTCCAATAATTACCCAGAACCACTCTCCGAGGTATAAAGGAACATTCTCTATCTGAAACATAAAGTCTCTTGAAAATGTCCAATAGGCTGAACAGGATATTCCTAACAATAAAGAAGCCAGAATTAACGGTATGGCTCTTCTGACCTCTTCTTTCGAGAAACCAACTATTACGTTTTCTTTTAAAGGTTGATTCTTTGGCAGGACTTTGTAATTAGCAATTAATACAAATGTAGCAATTACCATAAATATAAAATACGTTTCTCTCCAGCTATCTGTCATAAAGATGGCGACTGCACCAGTAAATGCTGTGCCAATACTGGTACCAGAGTTTATCCAAGAATTAGTTTGATTCTGTAATCTTGTTTCTACATTCAAGTCAACAATATTAGCGTATGGTGGGGATGAAAAACCCGTACTTAGTCCTGCCAAAAATATGCCTAGACTTAGTACGGCCGGGTTAAACGAGATTGAGATAATCCCTAAACCAATTATCGATGATAATCCAGCTATGCCAAGAATAGACTTTGATGAAATTCTATTAGAAAATACCATTGCTAATACGATTGCAATACAGTAAGCGATGTATGATAGAGACGAAACGACACCGATAGTGGACTGTGCCATGTTCATCGTTTTATTAATATATGGAAGCATTAAACCATAACTAAACCGAGATAAACCATACGTTACAGCAATCATAGGTAAACCAACAACAATCAATTTCTTTTCATACATATCAACCACCTCTTTTATATATAACGTTCATTATAATAAATGAGTAAAAAAATAGGGAACAATGTTCGACATTAGTTTCCCTCTCACTATTTCATTTCCAAGCATCATATATACTTTTTATTAAACCATTTGCAGCTTCCTTTACTTCATCTATTGGCTGGATTTGGGCTATTGAAGTTAACCCCTCTAGTATAATAAGTAATTGGATACCAAGTGATTTAGGAACATGAATTAGCTTTAAATCATGTTCAATTATGTTTAGCAGTGTTTTTTTATGTTCCCTACTTAGCGAAGATATTTCCTCGTTTACACCTTGGTACTCCTGCTTTGCTCTTAAGAATAAGCATCCATTAAAACTATCCGACTCTATCCAATCTAAGTGTATCTTGATTAGAGACTTTATATATGAATTAATTCCGTCTTCCCTTTTAACGTTATCTTCTATCAATTGAAGATATTGATCTTCTCTTCGCACTAATATTTCTTTGATTAGATCTTCTTTTGAGTTGAAATGGTAGTACATAGTCATTGGTGCCACTCCGGCTTGTTCCAATATAGATTTCACACCAATTGCATGAAAACCGTGCTGATAAAATAGTTTTTCAGCCGTATTCAAAATGGATTCTTTTTTTTGTGACTTTTTCATATGACTACCCCTTTTTTATATTGAACGTTCATTATAAAAATTATCATGAAATGTCTCTTATTGCAAGATAATATATAGTAATTAAAAAACACCGTTTCAGGCCGTATTCCACCGCTAGCGTTAAAATAAAGTTTTGCTACGAAAACCCCATTTGGAAAGATTTTCGGATCAAAAATTACTTTTTTCGCATCTTTCCCGTTTTTTGTTCACTCTATTTCTGAGTTATAAAAAGATTTGTAAAATATGAAAAAGCCGAGGAAAGAGAGACTTCAGGAATGACAATGGTTTAGACATGAAATAACCCCGAATTCGCAAAAGTTTTTTTTCGCGAATTCGGGGTCTGAATCGGAAATGTTTATTTTGTTTCGATGAATTATATTTTAATTAGACACTTTCAAGTGGACTTCCGCCACTGCCTCCACATGGATTGAGTGGTGATCGCAGACATATTGATGTAGCAGTGTTTACCTAGTACTGAGAACTATTTCGAACTTCCATATTGTTAAAATCAATGATCAATTTATTAGAAGTTAAAAAATCAATCCCAATAATCCCATCAAATCCATGCATTTCTTTAACATCACCAAGTTGCAAAGTAAAGTTTGTTAACTGAAACTCGTCTAAAAAGATGCTATCCACTTTTTGTTCTATACAGATTTCTGTTCCGCCAATACCATACATCTTTCGTGTAATTGCATTTTCTAAATCGAGTAAAAGTCCAATTTCTTCAGACAAATCGGTGTCTAATATTGTTGAAGAACACCCAGTATCTAACAATACGTTTTCAAAAGTCTTTTTATTTCCGTTAAATTCGATTGCTAATGAAACAATAGGTAAGTAATCCATCATTTGGATCTTCATTTCTTTCGTCGAACTCCTATATATGGTTGCTCAATAACTTTATTGTCTTCATTGTTCGTGTGAAAAATATATAATTCACGTGATTGATCTTCATCATGTATTTTTTTATAAGCTTTCCAAGCAGCATTTCCACTAGCGAAGTCGTCAATAACAGACATTTCTTTAATAATTCTTTCATTATCTTTAGTTATTGCATTAAGTGATTCAACCAAGACACATCGATTTGGAAATTGTCTGCGAACTTCATTCCATTTCATTATTTTGTACCTCCACTTCATCTTGTGACTATACTTTTATTATATCACCTTAAACAAAATAATAATTAGCATACCAGGAAAAGATTATCAATCTCTTATTAGGGCATAGTATAATTTGTTTCCGAATTGACCGAAATAATAGAATAATATTATTGAGGAGAGATTAAAATGGGAAATTTAGAGAATGATATTTTAAGTAAATTTGAAATGATAGAATTAAAGAAAGAAGTTATATCTATTCTTCATAGTATACAATATGATTGTTGTTATAGTGTTGAAGATTACATTATTGATTTACACAAGTTACTTTCAATATTAGACGAAATGGAAATCCCTCACAAAAATCTTATGAATCTAAATAAAATGAATCTGACTAAAGATGCAATAACCAAAAACTTAGCAGAAAAAGATTTAATAACTGCCTAAGATTTAAAGCTGGTAATTTAATTCACGAAGGGTTATAAATTAAATGGAAGGCAAAAAAGGATTGAGGAACTATTTCCTCAATCCTTTTTCAGTATCAATTGCGACACACACTCCACATGTGTTGTGTACTTTTCACAGACAAAATACAATAGGCGACTATAACTACTTAATGCAAAGGGGCGGTAAATAAAACCGCTCTATTTTAATGTTACCACCTTTTATATGAATAATTCTCTTCATTATAGACCCCATCCAGTGCCGAATAATCGACTTTATTAAATAAATATGTCGGTAAGGCTCATTCTCTCCATGTGAAAATTCATTGGATTTCCTTTGTACGTCAAATACTTCAAAATAGGTGTACCTAAATTCTTTAACTCCAATAAAGACAGATACCACCATTTATAGAGGTAATAACTATACATTCGTTCTCTCTTCTTGCCTATAAAATACTACTAATGTACGCACAGAGCAAAGGATTTTATTGTTATTTATCGTTTTATGTTTTATTACATAATTCTATTCGATTTGCTGTTAAGATATAAAGCACTGTTCTTATAATAATGTCAGAAGATAAAACATTAAAATTAGGAGGTTTTACGGTATGGAAAAAGAGTTTCTTACAGTTCGGTCATTAGCTACTTTATTAGAAATGAGTGAGCAAACAACGTATAAATTAGCACGAGAGGGAGTAATACCAGGACGTGTAAAAGTAGGTGTGACCGTCAAGTAAAATTGAACACTTTTTGCTAATTAATTTTGTACAGTTTGTTCCTAGAATATAGATGTACGGTTTTTCATACGGTAACTTTCACCACTTAGCTGGACTACTTCTGCTCGATGGACAATTCTGTCGAGTACAGCTGTAGTTATTTGCTGGATCTCCAAGTAACTCTCCCCAATCACTCGGCCCCTTATTAGAAGTAAGGACGATTGAGGCTGAGTTGTATAAATCATTGATCAGGTGAAAGAATAGATTAGCTTCTCTCTGATCCATAGCCATAAACATTAGATCGTCTATAATAACTAGATTAGAATCACGCAATCTCTTTAATCTTATTTGCGATTTTCTAGTAATTTCTTCTGTTTTTAATACATGGATCAAGTCGCCCATAGAAATAAACATAACTTTGTAACCCTCAAGTATTGCTTGAATTCCTAATCCTACCGCCAGGTGAGTTTTACCCGTACCTGGCGGTCCTAATAAAATCAAATTATAAAGTTGATCAATCCAATTTAACTCAATTAATTGATTAAATTGACGTTTGCTCAGTGATGGTTGCTCTTTAAGAGTAAAAATCTAAAAGTGTTTTGTTAAAAGGGAATGAAGCCCATTTCATCCTTCTTTCTATTACTTTGTCTTCTCTTCGTTTCTGTTCATAGCTCATTACCTCTTGTAAAAAAGATTGATATGACATATTACTTGTTTCTGCTTTTTTCAGGAACGATGGTAATTCATTAGCTGCTTCTGTTAAACGCAACGATCGTAATAAATCTTGCAATACCTTAGATTGAGTCATATTACTTTCCCTCCAATATACTTACATAGTCATTAATATTTCTTTGTGAAGGCTTTGCCTGAAGAATGTAAGTTTGTTCTGATCGGATAGGTTGTACAACTTGATCATTATCGTTCAGGGGGTGTACATGTTTCAATCGTTGGCGTTCAACGTGTTCAATCATATCTTTAAATTCTGATGCACTATATAAATTCATTTGTAAACAAGCGTTTAACGCTTCTTGAATAATATGATTCTCGTGCTGATCACATTGTTTAGAAACTAGTTGAAGTTGATCTCTAATATAACGTGGGTAAGATTTTCTTAACTCGTTTAAATACGATAGTGCCTTTTGTGATTCAGGAAATTTATTTGAGACGGCTTCTATAAAGGAATCTATCCCTCTTGAACGATCCCTAGTGTGCACACGATCCTGAATTAATTTCCCACGTTCAAAGGAGATGTTGTGCTTACCTAATATTTCTCCTGTTTCATTATTAATGATTGTTAGATTTGATTTATTAATAATCAAATCTACCTCTGTTCCATAAGGACTAAATGTTCCGAGAGGAACACTATATCGATTTGATTTATACAGAACTGTATTGTCCTTACGGACCACTCTTGTTATACTTGTTTTACAGTTTAGTTTTTGCTTTTCAGTGTTGGTAGCACTGAATTGCTCAAAGATCGGTCGTAAGTGTTGTTTTTCAATATCAAACACTTCGATTGGTCTTTTTTTAGTTATATTATGAATTTTGCCGTTCCCGGTTCGTTTCAACCATGAGAGTGCCTGTTCATTCCAAGAATCAATATTTGAGTATACTCGGTACTTCGAAAAGTTTTTCTTAATGAAACCCACCACATTTTCAATTTTTCCTTTACTTTCAGGATCTGCTTTTCTACAAACATGTAATTGAAACCCTTTTACTTTACGATAAGATTCAAATTCAGCTGTTAAAATTAAATCACCACTATTTTCACTTACTACTATAAGGCTATCTTGGTCATAAACAATTTCATATGGAATCCCACCGAAGTATTGGAATGATCTATCATGAGCTTCTGTTAGGTCCTTTGTTGTAAACGGGCGATCTAACCACTCCATATACTTGTATCGGGAGTGTGAAAGAAGGAAAGCCACAAAATACATTTTAATATTCTTTCCATGTGAATTTTTTTGAATAGTTTCTCCGAAGTCAACTTGCACTTGTTGACCCATTGGAGGATCAGGCACAGCTTCATACTGCCTTTCTACCATTTCCTTTGGAATTTTGTATTCCTTTCGTAATTCCCTCACATAGCTTCGAACAGTGCTTTCACCTACGTCAAAATTTGGATACCTTTCAGAAATCCAATCATATACTTGAGCAGCTGAAATATCACCATGATCTCTCAACCAACTAAGAATTAAATCTTTATGTACATCTAGTTTTTTACTTCGATTTTGTGTTGAGGCAACCCAAATTGCCATTTCTTCTGGTGATTTTTCTAAGTAATTATATAAAGTACCTCTAGCAATCCCCAACTTCTTAGCGATTGTTGCTTTACTAAAACCTTGCTCTAATAATTGTTGAATTTGAATATACACTTTCCACTTATCCACCTTCCGCAACCTCCAGTAAAGTAAATGATTTATAAAATCTATCATATACCTTTCCGAAGGAAATTTGGTTAACAAGTGTTCAATTTTATCTAGCGAAAACTGTCTATTATAGATTAGCAGTTACAGTAGGTAAGTCAGTTCGATTTAATAAAGCTATAGTAATGGAATGGTTACAGAAAGGTGGTGCTACTGATGATAATGAAAACTAGGGATTTATATAGTTTTTCACAAGCTGCTGAGATATTAGGAGTTACTACTCAAAGGCTATTTGAATTATCTTCTTCTCCGTATGTTGAGAAAGTGCACCAAGATAACCGTATCTACTTTACGAAAGATAGCATAAGAAAACTCGTATTGAGGGGTGATGTTTAAATGATAACAGTCGAAGGTACGAGGAAATAATAGACCAATTTGGACTTGGTTTTACAGATGATTATGTTCTAAGACGCATTCAAAGTGGACAGTTGGACAGAGTACCCAAACCTTACAACGGTGTAAGAGACTCTAGTTATGGCTTTGGTGTCAGTATTAAGTCTTTAGTAAAGCTGTTACTTGACTATGGAATTACCGAAAAAGAAATTGATGAGTTTTTACCAATTTAGGAGTTTGCCAAATTCCTGTTTTTAATGGATTAGCCGCTCTAAAAATTCTAGAAGAGAGGCATAAAATAAAAAATCATATTAGTATCATCCGTGGTTATAACTAGGAGAACACGTAAAAAACTAGCCCGTTTAACAAACAGTGGCAGTACCGTTAGACGGTGACGGGGTAACCGCATAATTTTAATCCCTAGATTTATACCGTTGCAGAGCCTTTGGCTGGTGGCATGACAGAGTTATTTAGAATATACGTGATAAAGCTGCACCTAAAAACGTTGAATGTCATGAAGATACCTCAGGATTAGTCCTTAATATCGCCATCCCCTTTACAGGGGGTGGTATGTTTCCTCGAATTAGCACCAAAACCCTACCATTAATTAAACAGAAAAGTAATTAAAAAAATATAGGAGCGAAGAACGAAGCCCCCGAAGTGAGCGAAGCGAACGGAGAATACAATTAAATTGGAAGTAAAGTATATTAAATTAACAATAACAAAATGCTAAAAGTTCCTTACTTAAATTACTCAACTCGTTAACTTTATTCTTATTCAAGGGAATAAATCCTATTTTTGATAACCCATTTTGCAATGATATAGGCAAGTCTTGAAAGTACTTTTCTAAGGATAATCCATTTGAAGTTTCAAAATAGAGTCCAACTGCTTCACCGTATATTTGCCATAGCAAATTGAGTCTTTCTTTATTGATAAGCAACCGTTTGATTTTCCTATCACACAAGGTATCATGAACTTCTGATAAATCATTATATAAATGCCCCTGGTCTCTTAGATGTTGACGAAAGCTACTTAGAATTAATGAAACATCTGATAACTCTCCCTCCATTGAAAAAGGAGACACGTTTTTGAACCTTTCTATATGGTTGTTTAATTTTTCCAACACTGGAATTAAGCCGCCCGTAGAGAGCAAATTATAATTTACAAATAAGTATAAAAAACCAGCTTCTGCCCACGCACCCATTGAAGCAATATTGGCTGAATATAACCTATTTTCGTCTAAACATTTATTTGCAAATTCTATTCTTTCTCTAACTATATTAGATACTTGTTCCAACAACTTTTTCTTTCCATCATAGGAATTAAAGTAGTTCGTAGCACTTTTTATAATATCACTAAGTAAACCATCATTATCTTTAATGATTGACATCTCACTTAAAAATCTATAATCCCATGGAAATTCGAGGATTTCCTGTTCATTTGGTATTTTGGCTATATCTAATATATCAAGTTGAATAATCTCTCCATTATATAAAACATCTAAATTATTCTTAGGTACAGAAGTATTTGTGTAAACTATTAAATCTAAATCACTATACTCATCAGCTTCACCTCTGCCTACTGACCCACCTACACCTGCATAACCCACGTCTATGTTTAACTCTTCAACATAATTCGCAGCAAGTTCAATTAATACATTGCTTCTATTTTGCAATAATCCCCCTCCAATCACATTATCTTTATAAAAGTGAAAATTTGATTCAATAAAAATTATGAATATTTTACCAACGGTATTATTTAATTCTAGCATATTCTAGAAAACAATATAGTAAATTCATCACAACTAATCCCCCACATAGAACGATTACTACGTTCGAGAGGGGGCGATATGTATGAACATTCAGAGAGTGTTTACAGGTACAAACGACTTTAAAACGTTAATAGTACAACAATTAGAAAAAGAAATTGAAAAGATTTTATCTGCCGCTTACAATAATAAACAAGTAGATATAGTCGCTTTCAATAATGGAGGGCGACAATAATGAGAGTAGCAGGATATATAAGGGTTTCAACTGATAAGGACGGTCAAAAGGAGTCACCCGAAAATCAAAAGCAATTGATTTTAGATTTCATCACAGAAAATCATTTTGACTTATATGACCTTTATATTGATGTTAAAACAGGAACTACTGATAATCGTGAAGGGTTAAAAAGACTTATCCAAGACGCTAAAAACAAAGAGTTTGATGTAATTGTAGCTAAAGAGTTAAGTAGATTAGGTCGTAATGTCGAATTACTCTTCCAATTAAGACGGATTGCCGAAACAAAAGGTGTTCGTTTAGTTACTTTAGATGGAAAAGTTGATACGCAAGACGTAAATAAACAAGCCATGTTTGGTCTATATGCTTGGATTTATGAACAAGAAAGCCAGGGCATAAGTGACCGTATTAAATCTGTTTTTAACAGTAAATACAAAAGCGGAAAGTTTATTGGTAGTATTCCACCATACGGATATGAACTTAAAGACAAAAAGCTAATAGTTAGGGATGATTATACTGTTGATATTGTTCACGACATCTTTAATAAATATTTAGAAGGTTGGGGGCATGATAAAATAGCTAGATACCTTTCTAAAAATGATATTCCAACCCCTTCACAGGTTATAGGAAAATCCAATGCAGGTCTTTATTGGCAAGGTTCTACTGTTAAGAAAATCTTACAAAACCCTCACTATGTTGGAGACCTTGTACAAGGCAGAGAGACCACTATGAACGTGACAAACAAAACGAGGAAAAGAAATGACTCAGCGGATTGGGTTACTATTCCCAACACACATAAGCCTATCATTTCAAGGGAAGTGTTTGAACAGGTACAAAGCCTACTAGAGGAAAAAGCTAAAAGAGGTCGGGGCGGTACTAGAAAGAAAAAACACCTCTTTACCAATATCGCTTATTGTTCTGACTGTGGAAATGGAATGTGGTATCGTGCTAATCGTAAAGGTTATATTTGTGGCACTTATGCAAAACATGGTAATAAAGCCTGTACTAATCATGTGATTAAAGAACAATTGTTAAAAAAAATAATCCTTGATGACCTAAAAAGGATGGCTGATGACTTAGAACACCCTAACTTGGAAAGCAAGATTGAGAAAAAAGTTAAAGCCACCGCAAAACAGAATGAGTCGAGATTACAGTCCATTGAGAAACAATTTCAAAAACAGAATGAATTAAAGCGTAATGCTTTACAGAAATTTATTTCTGAGGATATTTCAAAACAGGACTATGATTATTTTGTTAGTACGGTACAAGAAAAATTACAACAACTTGAAATAGAAAAGGCAGAGATTAAAAAAGCCATTGATAGGAAAAAAGCAGCTATTAAAATCTCTGCTATCTTGGAACAACTAAAAGCATTTTTGAACTTCAATACTTTAACCACTGAGATGTTATTACGTTTTGTTGAAAAGATTGAAGTAACTGAAAGTAAAGATGTTAAAATTTACTACAAGTTTGCACAGGTTGAGGGGTTATAATCCCCTCAATCATTTTTTAAAACTAACTGTGAAATGCACTCAACGTGCCCAGTCTGCGGAAACATATCCACAGGCTGCACTTGCTTCGTCACATATCCTCCATCTTCTAACACACGTAAATCTCGAGCAAGCGTAGAAGGGTTACAGGACACATACACAATTCGTTTCGGCTTCATCGCGATCATCGCTTTCAGTAGCTCTTCGTCACAGCCTTTTCTTGGCGGATCGACCACAATAACGTCTGGGCGTAATCCTTGTGCTGTCCACCACGGCATGACCTTCTCTGCTTCTCCTACATAAAACTCTGCATTATCTATATGGTTTAATCGTGCGTTTGCCTTCGCATCAGAAATTGCCTCTGGAACTATTTCTACGCCATACACTTTCTTAGCTTTTTGTGCTAAAAACAAGGAGATAGTTCCAATTCCACAGTATGCATCAATGACTGTTTCTCCACCTTTTAAATCCGCATACTCCAACGCCTTATCATATAGCTTTTTCGTTTGGGGTGGGTTAACTTGATAAAAGGACTTTGCGGAAATTGCGAATTTAATATCTCCGATATTGTCGTAAATATATTCGCTTCCCCATAGAACCTTTGTCTTTCTCCCTAGTATTACATTGGTTCTCTCTTTGTTCACATTCTGGATAATCGATTTTACTTGTGGATAAGTTTCGCTAATTTCTTTCACTAATTCCTCTTGATGTGGCAGCTCTTCTGTCCGAGTAATTAATACGATCATCGTTTCATTTGTGGCTTGTCCGGTTCGCACCATAATATGTCGAAGTACACCACGATGCTTCTCTTCATCATAGGCTGAAATGTTTAATCGGTCTGCCATTCGACGAACAGCTTCTACCATTCGATCATTGATTTCCGACGTAATGACACAGCGGTCCATTCCTTCGATTATGTGGTGACTTCGCTTTTGATAGAAACCCGTAATGAGCTCTCCATGTCTTTCCGCAACTGGAATTTGAACCTTATTACGATACCTCCAGGGATCATCCATACCAATCGTCGGATGCACAGGAACCCCTTCTATATGCCCGATCTTTTTCAGAGAGGTTTCCACTTGCTTGCGCTTCATTTCTAGCTGCAAGTCATAGCTCATATGCTGAAGCTGGCAGCCTCCACATTGCACATAGACATCGCACGGTGGTTCTACCCGATCTTCACTTACTTCTTTTAGCTCAATAAGCTTTCCAAATCCAAAGTTTTTATTCACCTTCACCACTTTAACCTTGGCTGTTTCGCCAGGCAATCCGTACGGAACAAATAATGGATAACCATCGATTTTACCGACGCCTGATCCGTCATGTGTTAAATCGACAAAAGATAGGTCTATCGTTTGGTTTTTCTTTACAGGTGGTTTTTGTTTCGCCATCATCATCTTCCTTCTTGTCTTATCCTGTTACAAAGTGTATCACAATCCAAAACGGATGATAAATTTCTTGCGATAGGAGTTAGTATTTCCATGTTTCGCTATATTTCCCGGGAAATTTATCGAATCCTTAAAAGCAATCTCCCTTACCCGACAGGATACTCTGTTTTGTCCGTAAAAAGAAAAAGAAGATAGCCTTAGCTTTCTTCTTTCTCCAAGAACTCTTTCGGAACAAAAAATTCAATATGTTGATAAAGGTTCGTGAATTCTCCTGGTAATAATCCGCCGAATTCACCATCTATATTGAGCTGCATCTTTTCATCTGACTCTACTTTGATATGTTTGGCCGTAACATGAACGATTCGTTCATCCTCAAGATGTGCACCACGAAGTGCTAACGTAGCAATTCGAATAAACTCTGCAACGTTCGTCTTTTTTAATATGAGTAGGTCAAAAACGCCGTCATCCATTTTCGCGTCTGGTGCTAGCTTTTCAAAGCCACCGACAGAATTCGTATTCGACACGAGGAACAGCATGATATCATCTTCAAACAATTCTCCATCATATTCAATCTTCACATTAATCGGCTTCAAGGACGGGAGCATTTCGATTCCTTTTAAATAGTAAGCAAGCTGTCCTAGTAGGGTTTTTTGTTTGCTCGGAACCTCGTACGTTAACTCGGTTAGCTTACCGCCACCAGCTATATTCATAAAGTACTCATCGTTCACTTTACCAATATCCAAAGGTGTCGAAAATCCATCGATTATGACCTCGACAGCTTTGTGTATATTTCTAGGGATCGACAAGGCTCTCGCAAAATCATTCGTCGTCCCAACTGGGATAATACCAAGCTTCGGACGATATTCCTTTTCCGCTAAACCATTTATTACTTCATTTATGGTTCCATCTCCACCAGCAGCTATTACGACATCGTATTTTCGTTCCACAGCCAGTTTAGCTGCCTCGGTAGCATCTCCTGCTCCAGTTGTCGCATGGGCGGATGTTTCATACCCAGCTTGCTCCAGTTGTCGTAATACATCTGCTAGTTCTTTTTTAAACGCTTCACGTCCTGAAGTTGGATTATAAATAATCCGGGCACGTTTCATGGGTAGACCCCCTAACCGATCATTACTTTTTGTCCACCTTACATCATAGTCCTTTTTTCATCATTTGAAAAGGAAAAGATAAAGACCTGCTATTAAAAGCAGGTCTTCCACAGTTTAAGCCATTGTGGTTATCTTTTATTCATTTCTTCGATAAGAATTTTATTAACCATAGGAGGATTCGCTTGTCCTTTTGTTTGCTTCATCACTTGCCCTACTAAGAAGCCGAGTGCTCGATCCTTCCCATTTTTAAAATCTTCGATGGATTGTTCATTGGCATCTAAAATGGTAGTGATGATATCTCTCAACTGACCTTCGTCTGAGATTTGAACGAGCCCTTTTTCCTTGACGATTTTTTCTGGGTCTCCTCCATTTTCTACAAGCTCAGAAAATACCTTTTTCGCCATTTTAGAAGAAATCGTGCCATCTTCAATTAACTGAATCATCTTCGCTAATGCGGCTGGAGTCATTGGAAGATCCGTTAACTCTAGCTGTTGCTTATTTAAGTGGGCAGATACCTCACCCATTAACCAGTTTGAAGCTTGCTTCGCATCGGCTCCACTAGCAATTGCTTCTTCAAAAAAGTCGGACATTTCTTTCGTACTGGTTAGTACCATTGCATCATAAGCTGGCAGCTGTAGCTCTTCGACATATCGCTTCTTCCGCTCGTCTGGAAGCTCTGGAATTTCAGAACGAATGCGCTCTTTCCATGCTTCATCAATATAGAGAGGAACAAGATCTGGCTCTGGGAAATATCGATAATCATCGGAGCCTTCTTTCACCCTCATCAAGATCGTTTCTTTCGTTTGTTCGTCGTAACGTCTTGTTTCCTGTAGAATCTCCCCACCAGAAAGCAATACTTGTTGCTGGCGCTTTTCTTCAAACTCTAGCCCTTTTTGTACGAAGGAGAACGAGTTTAGATTTTTCAGCTCTGTTTTTACACCGAACTGCTCTTGCCCGATTGGACGAATGGATAAGTTGGCATCGCAACGGAGAGATCCCTCCTCCATCTTACAATCGGAAACACCGGTAAATTGAATGATATTTTTTAGCTTTTCTAGATACGCGTAAGCTTCCTTCGGACTACGAATATCTGGTTCCGATACAATCTCTACTAATGGGGTGCCTTGACGGTTAAAGTCCACATAGGAGTAGCCGTCATCTCCGTGTGTTAGCTTTCCTGCATCTTCCTCTAAGTGTAGGCGGGTAATTCCAATTCTCTTTTTCACACCGTCTACTTCAATTTCTATCCAGCCGTTTTCTCCAATTGGTTGGTCAAATTGGGAAATTTGGTAAGCTTTCGGATTGTCTGGGTAGAAGTAGTTTTTACGATCAAACTTCGTATCTGTCGCAATTTCACAATTCAAGGCCATGGCAGCTTTCATTGCAAAATTAACGGCTTCTTCGTTTAACACCGGAAGCACACCTGGATACCCAAGGTCAATTGGGTTTAGGTTTTCGTTTGGCTCCGCTCCAAATGCATTCGGACTTGGACTAAAAATCTTTGAGTTTGTTTTTAACTCGACGTGTACTTCTAGACCGATAATGGTTTCAAAATTCATTATTTGACACCTCCTAGAACCGGTGTTTTCTTATGAATTTCCGTTGCTTGCTCAAACGCATTTGCAACACGGAAAATCGTGCTCTCATCAAAGTGCTTTCCGATTAATTGTAATCCAATCGGAAGTCCCTCACTGGAGAATCCACATGGGATCGACATACCAGGTACACCTGCAAGGTTTACTGGAATCGTTAAAATATCATTCGCATACATCGTTAATGGATCGTCAATGATTTCGCCTACTTTAAACGCTGGTGTAGGAGTTGTCGGCCCAATTACAATATCGTAATTCTCAAATACTTTTTCAAAATCGTTTTTAATCAATGTACGAACTTTTTGTGCTTTTTTGTAGTACGCATCATAGTAACCAGAGCTTAAGGCAAACGTCCCTAGCATAATTCGACGTTTTACTTCATCGCCAAAGCCTTCGCTACGAGAAAGCTTAAACATATCAATCATGTTCTCTGCTTTTTCTGAACGTACACCGTATCGAACCCCGTCAAAACGAGCTAGGTTGGCTGAAGCTTCAGATGAAGAAAGTAAATAATAAGCCGCAACCGCATAACGAGAGTGTGGTAAGGAAACCTCTTCCCATGTTGCGCCTAAGTCTTCATACACTTTTAATGCTTGAAGGACAGCTTCCTTCACTTCTGGGTTTACCCCTTCTCCAAGGTATTCGGAAGGAACGGCGATACGAAGTCCTTTTACACCTTGGTTTAAGGAATCCTTATAGCTTGGCACATCCACATTAGCCGATGTTGCGTCCATCTTGTCGTGGCCTGCTAATACTTGTAAAAGGTGTGCATTGTCTTCCACCGTTCTTGTAACTGGTCCGATTTGGTCCAGCGAGGATGCAAAGGCAACAAGTCCAAAACGAGATACTAACCCGTACGTTGGTTTTAATCCAACTACGCCACAAAATGCAGCAGGCTGACGAATGGAGCCACCTGTATCAGAACCAATGGAGAAAAATACTTCCCCAGCCGCTACTGCCGCTGCTGATCCACCACTTGAACCACCTGGTACGTAATCCGTATTCCAAGGATTGCGAGTAGCGAAGTAGCTAGAATTCTCATTGGAGGATCCCATTGCGAATTCATCCATGTTTAATTTTCCGATATTAATCGCATTCGCATCCTGTAGCTTTTGTACGACCGTTGCATCATATAATGGATCGTTGAAATTAGACAAAAATTGACTCGCACATGTTGTACGCAATCCTTTTGTCACAATATTATCTTTAATCCCGATTGGTAATCCAAATAGCGATTGAGATGGTGCTTGTCCGTCTAATTCCTTCGCTTTTGCTCTAGCCGCTTCTTCATTTAATGTTAAAAACGCTTTTACATCGTCATCCACTTCGTTGATTCTCGCATAAGATTCATTTACGAGGTCACTTACCGTAATTTCTTTCGTATGTAATTTATCTTGAAGCTCTGATAATTTATAATTAAATAGTGACACTATTTATACCTCCTTTATTCCAATATAGAAGGAACGCGAAATTGTCCGTTCTCTTGATCAGGAGCATTCTTTAATGCATCCTCTTTATTAATCCATTTTCTCGGTTCATCCTTACGCATCACGTTTTTCAAATCTAACACGTGTGTTGTAGGTTTTACTTGGTCCGTATCAAGTTCATTTAATAGCTCAGCATATTTAATGATTGCTCCGAGCTGTTCGGTCATTTTTTCTACTTCTTCATCTGTGATTGCTAGACGTGCTAAATGTGCTACGTGCTTTACTTGTTCCTTTGAGATTTCTGCCATTCTTTCCACCTCCACAATGAATATAACGAATGTAACAATACTTATGATAATAGCAAAAAACCTTTTGAATTGGCAACTTATGCTATCTATTCTATCATTTCAAGAAGCTCAACCAAAATAATCTAAAAAGGATGATGATACCCATGATGGCCCCTCAACACATATTAAATACATGGAGGAAGTTTGATTCCTTTCCTATGGAGACGCTTACGAAAGCGTGGAGAATCCAGCGCGGTCAGTCAGATCAACGAAATATTGCTCTATTAAAAGAAGATTACGCACGCTATGGCATTAGCGGTAATTGTTTTGATCTAGCTGTCTGGCTAATGGAAGCATTTAAAGAAGCTGGGGTGAAGGCTTATCCCATCGGTGATCGTCTAAATTCGGAGGAGGCTCACGCTGCAGTCATTGCACAAGATGAAGATGGTAATCGTTACTTATGTGATTTAGGGGATCAATGGATTCAGCCTATTTTAATCCAAACAAACACCGATAAGCTAAGTGGATTTTTTCCTGCAGCGGACGTACAGCTTTACTCTCATGATTCAAAGCTGGAGGTTGTTTATCATCGACCAAACGGGAAGACTTCTAGACAGTTCTACGATACATCCCCAGTGCCTTACCAAGACTTTTTAAGCATGGCTCATAAAAATCAAAAGCGTCTAAGACCTGACCCCTTAGTAGAAATGCGAATTCCACACCATGGAGAAATAGCCCATTGGGAGTTTTCCGACTGGACTAGCTTTTGGAGTACGAATAGCGGAATACAGAAAGAAACCAAGCTTTATACCGTTGAAGACTGGGTGGAAAGACTACATAATCGAACCGGGTATGACCGAACCTTTTTAGAAGATGCTTTATCTTTATATATGTAAAAGGAGAGAACCCGTAATGGGATCTCTCCTTCTCCTAGCTTACCAGATTAATAATTCGCTTTTGCTTTCTCGAACTCTTCCACCATTTCGTCTGAAGGTTTGCCAAGTAAACTCACAATGACAGAAACGATAACGTTCAATATAAATGCTGGAACGATTTCATATAGGTCAAAAATGCCTCCAGATAGGAAATCTCCCCATATGATGACCGTTAGTGCACCAACAATGATACCTGCTAGTGCCCCATTTCTCGTCATACCCTTCCAGAATAGAGACAGGATAATGATTGGTCCAAAGGCACCACCAAAACCGGCCCATGCATAGCTTACTAGCGATAATACTGAACTATCTGGATTCGACGCGAGCAATGTTGCAATAATTGCGATAACAAGAACTGCTAGACGACCAATCCAAACTAATTCTTTTTCTGAAGCTTCTTTTCTCAAAATCGCTTTATAGAAATCTTCCGCAACTGCAGAAGAAGATACAAGCAACTGGGAGTCAATCGTACTCATGATGGCAGACAAAATAGCTGCTAATAAGATACCGGCAATTATTGGGTCAAACAAAATTTGAGATAGTGCAATAAAGATTTTCTCAGAGTCTTTTAGCACCTGGACCCCCGCATCGTTCGTTACTACCTCAATACCAAATTGAGATAATACGCCAACATCTTGTGTACTAATAAAAGCTAGCCCAGCAAAACCTGTAAAGATAGCTCCATAAAGTCCTAATATCATCCAGGTTGTCCCGATAAACTTCGCTTTTGGCACGTCATCAGGAGAACGCAATGCCATAAAACGAGTTATAATATGAGGTTGACCGAAATATCCAAGTCCCCATGCCATGGAAGACACGATTGCTAACCCACCAACACCTGCTACCATGTTTAAGTGACTAGGATCAATGTTACCAACCGCCTGGACCGTTGCATCCCAGCCACCAATGATAAAGATTGCACGAATAGGAACTACGATAAGTGCCAGGAACATTAAAATACCTTGAATAAAGTCTGTCCAACTAACTGCTAGAAAACCACCTAGGAATGTATAGGATACAATAACGATAGCACCAATCCATAATGCTTGGTTATACGATAAACCGAAGGACGCTTCAAATAATTTGGCGCCACCAACCATACCGGATGATGTATAGAAAGTGAAGAATAACAATATAACAAGTGCAGAAATCACACGTAGAATGTGAGATTTATCGCGGAAACGATTTTCTAAGAAATCTGGGATTGTAATGGAGTTGTTTGATACCTCTGTGTAGACACGTAACGGACGTGCTACAAACTGCCAGTTTAGATAAGCACCAATCGACAAACCAATTGCCATCCATGCTTCTGACATACCTGCTGCATAAGCAGCACCTGGAAGACCTAATAGTAACCAACCACTCATGTCTGATGCTCCAGCACTTAACGCTGCTACACCAGGTCCTAAACGTCTTCCACCTAAAACATAATCTGATAAATTACTAGTTAATCGATAAGAAATGACACCAATTAACAGCATTCCTACTAAATAAACAATAAAGGTAATTAAAGTTGCACCACTCATAGGTTTTTATTCTCTCCTCTCCGTAAATAGCGTAATAATGGATAATACGATCAATAATGGCATTGGTACAAACAACCAGAACCAAGTTGCACCAGCAATTGCGTAATCCATACCCTGCATCCCTCCTTTTCTATTATTTATATGCAAATTTCTAGCAATACTACCTTGTAATAAACGGCTAGAAACAAACACATATGTAAAAGTATAACATACACCGTTATACAGACTTGCCCCCACATAGAATGTCTATGTATAAACCTCCTGCACAATGCCTATTATTTAAGACCTAGGTCAAACATTATCCCGTGGCAGAAATTTCGATAGAATACATTTCAATGTGACAACAACTTTAACCAATTCCCGGCTTCGAATTAGGATAAACCTAAAATTATATGAAACATATGCCAAAAAAGGCCCGACATTGAAGTCAATGTCGGGAAAAGTAAGATTCATTAGGTTGTAGTGGTTATATTAAATCAATGCACTGCATTGAAATAATAGTGATTAAAGTGTGTTCCCCCAAGAAAAAATGCTTGGTTCATGTTCTTTTGAAGTGAAAAAATCTGAGAAGATGCTTGGCTCATGTTCTTTTGAAGCGAAAAAGTCTGAAAAAATGCTTGGCTCATGTTCTTTTGAAGCGAAAAAGCCTGAAAAAATGCTTGGCTCATGTTCTTTTGAAGCGAAAAAGTCCGAAAAGATGCTTGGCTCATGTTCTTTTGAAGCGAAAAAGTCTGAAAAAATGCTTGGCTCATGTTCTTTTGAAACAATCAAATTGTGTTCATGTTTAGAAGATAAGTCTGCGTTATGGAGTAAGATTCCAATCCCAAAAACTGTTACCGAAAACATCAGCACTGAGAGAGTAGCTTTCAAAACTATTTTTTTCATAGAATTGCCTCCTAAATTTTAATTAGTTCTTCATATGCCGAATTCGCAAGTTTAAAATATGCGGATGCACTTTTATATTTTTTGATAGATTCATAATGTGCACCAACCATAGTTGCAAACTCGACTAAATTAACGAAATCTTTTTGCTTTTTAAGGTATGGTATAAATTCTTTCACAACAAAAGCTTCAAATTTTTCTTTCTGATTCCCAAGATAGTAAAAGTAAGTTTGAAGTTCATAGTAATAATGTTGTCTCACACTTTTCGGCAATTTCTTTATAAATTCAAATCCTTTATCTACTAAAGCCTTTGACTTATCTATATCTCCTACCTTATAGCACTCTTTCACTTGCGCTAATATGGCTTTTAAGATCACTTCAAAGTCTTCTTCAACGTCGTCTTCTATGACTAAATTAAAATAATGAATTGCTTTCTCTGATTCTCCCTTAGAGGAATGGAGATAACCTAAGTTATGATTAGTCAGATAAATTGTCTGCTTATCATTATTTAGTTTTGCTAAATGCTGGGCTAAATTATAATTTTTTATCGCCTTGTCATAAACTTTTATCCTTCGGTAAGAAATCCCCAAGAGAATATGACACTGAGCACATCTACGAAAGTTATAGTTTTTACTATAATCTTCAAGAGCTTTGCTCGCGTAATCCATTACTTCTAAAGTGTTTCTAAGCTTACTATGTGTAACTGCGATTGTATAACGTAAATCTGCAGTTTCAACCTCTGAGATGTCTGCTTGCCCAATCTTTTCTTCAGCCAAAGAATAAAATCTAATTGCCGTTTTAAAATCACCGACAACTGAATTATAATTCCCGTTAAATTTGAACCAATAGTATTGTTGGACACTCGTAAATGTTTCAGAAAGATCTTTCAAGTTATTTATTTGCTCTAATGCTAATTGTGGATTGGACAAGATTAAATAATACCTAATCTTATGAATCTCAAATAGAACTTGCATGTCAGAAAGATGCGATTCAACCAACACTTTTAACTCTTCATACTTCGCTGTAATTTCTTCCTTACTATTTACCTCATACAGCATGTCGAACCATTCTTGACATTGATTATTGAGGTTTAATTCTTCTTCTTTGTTTAGTTGAATACCAAGTCTTGAACAAAGCAAATTGATGACATCAGGACTTGCGGTTGTTTTTTGATTTTCAATTTTAGAAAGATAGGATTCAGATACAATCCCATCCGCCAAGTCCTCTTGTGTCATGTTTTGCTTAATTCTATGTAGTTTTATAAAAGGACCTATTTCCATGGATTGTCCACCTCTAACTTACAGGCTTTTTGCCTACTTCATAGTTTCGAAACTAGAACGATTGTACCAAGGTTCACCTTTAACTTCTTTCTTGCATTAATCATACCATATTTCCGAGTTATTCATATTGGGAAAGTAATTGGCATTTTTTTATGATTTTATCTCGAAAAACTTTCCTACTTTCCTAAACCTAAGAAACCCCTCACCTATTTTCATAGTTAAGGGGCAATTTATTTTCCTATTATCCTTTGTCATGAAACCTAACAATGGTAGGTATTCAGAACCACCACTCCATCTTGTCAAAGTCAACCTTGTTTCTCAAGAGACTTATGACCTCTTTTCCTTAATGATAAATATGGACTTGCGGCTCTTCTTCACCAGCTTCCCGCGTGATCAGACTCTCTTGCCTATTATCTCCTGATGTAATATTAATTTCTAAGTCATAATGAGGTTGGAAGCCTTCAACGACTAGTCCATACACATATTGTGTAAAACCAATGACTTCTGCTTTTCCGTTAAACTGAATGGGAATTTCGATCGTTAGCCTTTGCAGCTCATCATTCACATAAAATCCTTTTCCAATTACACTTGTATAATTAGGAAAGTACTTTGCAACGTCTTCCTCAAAGATAGTTAGATTATTGGCATCCTCTTTATAGTTTTCTGAGGCTTCATCAGAAGGGAATAATACGTGTTTCTCATTAATTTCTTCCCAGTCTCCTATGGATGAACTTCCTTCGGAAACGACAGTTTTGGCAACAAAGTTACCTGGTACTAGAGAATCTGCCGCTTCCTCGCGATACAAGGACACCATAATCGGGACTTTTGATAAGCCGTCCATTTGCCTCATTCGCTCCACAATCTTCTGGGCTATCTCTTGTCCTTTGCTAAGCATTTCCTTTTTGGAGATTTTCTCGTAATAGTAAGGACCACCAATTTCTGTTTGGAACTGATAAACGGATTTCATCGCAAGAGCAACTGATACACCACCGAGCACGATTCGATCTTCACTAGTTTTTAATAAATAGTTTTGTTCTAAAATATGTGACAAGTACCTAGGGTTTTCTTGATGCTCTTCTTTGGTTGCATTTTCAGATAATGGTGGGTTTAACCCTTGATTCCCTTCTTCTTTGGGGTTGGAAGAACTTAACCAGTCGTACACAATATCTTCTGTTAAGTACTGTCCCTCTTGGAAGTAATACTTGTCTGGATCAAACGCGTCCTTAGAATGACGTTTCAAGCCTTCCTCTAATTCATCAATGTCCAGTCGATTAAACAATTGATTTACAATAACCCCACGTGCTTTTCCAAGCTTATACGGCAAGAGCACACGATAATTCTCATCAGATAAGCTGTAACTTGGGATTATAGCAGTCTCTTGATTCGTTTCTCCCTGATTTTTCTTTACAACATCCTCTTCTGAATTGTCAAAAGAGGGTGCACAGCTTGTCAAAAGCAGAAGTCCAATCAACATGAGTATTAATTTCTTTCTCAATCTTTCCACTCCCTAACCTTCTAATGCTTGTATAAGCTGTTGTTCATCCCAAATCTCAATTCCTAAATCCTTCGCCTTGTCATATTTCGATCCTGCATCTTCACCTGCAATGACAAGGTCTGTTTTCTTACTCACACTTCCTGTAATTTTCCCTCCAAGTGCTTCTATTCGTTCTTTTGCTTCAGAACGCCCCAATGTTTCTAATTTCCCTGTTAATACAATCGTTTTACCAGAAAAAACAGAGTCTGTTGATTGCTCGGAACGCTTCGGTCCTTTGTATTCCATATTAAGTCCTAACTCCGACAGCTCTGTTAGAAGAGTTTGAACTTTCTCTTCAGAGAAATAGCGTTCAATCGATTCGGCCATTTTATCCCCTATTTCGTTTATCGCTACTAATTCTGCAGCCGTTGCTGTTTTCAACCTGTCCATATGTTCAAACTGCTCGGCTAACGTTTTAGCTGCTTTGGAGCCTACGTATCGAATGCCTAATCCGAATAATAATCTTTCTAACGAATTTTGTTTCGAAGCCTCAATTGCGTTAAGTAAGTTGTCGACGGATTTCTCTCCCATGCGCTCTAGCTTCAACAAATCTTCCCGGTTTAGTTTGTACAAATCAGCAATCGTATGAATCAATTTTTCTTCGAACAGCTGCTCGACTACCTTTTCCCCTAATCCATCTATGTTCATGGCATTTCTAGATACAAAATGGATGAGACCTTCCTTTAATTGAGCAGGGCAATTCGGATTAATACAACGAAGGGCAACCTCTTCTTCCAGACGAATTAGTTCACTTCCGCACGCCGGGCATTCGGTTGGCATTTGGAAAGGTTCTTCCTTACCAGTTCGCTGATCGGTTACGACGCGAACGACCTCTGGGATTATATCACCGGCTTTTTTAATCACCACTGTATCATGAATGCGTATATCTTTCTCCCGAATTAAGTCCTCATTATGTAAAGAGGCACGTTGCACCGTCGTCCCCGCTACTTTAACCGGTTCAAGGATAGCTGTAGGTGTGATTACGCCAGTACGGCCAACACTTAGTTCAATGTCTACCAGTTTGGTTATCACTTCTTCTGCCGGGAATTTATAGGCAATTGCCCAGCGCGGACTTTTTGCTGTAAACCCTAACTGTTCCTGATGATCTAAGCGATCGACTTTGATAACTATTCCATCTATTTCGTAGCTAAGCTGTGGTCTTTTTTCCATCCAATCTTCTACAAACTGAATCACGTCCTCGATGCTCGAGCACTTTCTCCATTCCGGGTTCGTTTTTAAGCCTAACTCCTTTAAATACTCTAATCGTTCACTATGGGATTCTAGTTCACCAGCCTCCCAAAGTCCCACGCTGTATAAAAAGATGTCTAAGTTACGGCTTGCTGCAATCTTCGGATCTAACTGTCTTAAAGAGCCCGCTGCCGCATTACGAGGGTTCGCAAAAGGCTCTTCACCATTCTCTTCCTTCGCTTCATTTAACTTCACAAAAGATTTGTGTGGCATAAACGCTTCTCCACGCACTTCCATCGTTTCTTCTTTTGAAAGCTTCAACGGAATACTACGAATGGTTTTCAAGTTATTCGTAATATCCTCTCCGGTCGTTCCATCGCCACGTGTTGCTCCGCGAACAAATTGGCCATTTTCGTATAAAAGCGACACTGCTAATCCATCGATTTTCAGCTCGCACACGTAGGTTGGTTCTTCCCCAACTCCTTCTCTGACACGTCGATCAAAATCCCGAAGATCCTGCTCGTTGAACGCATTTGCTAAACTAAGCATAGGAATGACATGGTTGACCTTTTGGAACGCTTCAAGAGGCTCCCCTCCTACTCGTTGAGAAGGGGAATCAGCTGTAATGAGTTCTGGAAATTGTTCCTCGATTTCCTTTAGCTCTTTCATTTTCGTGTCGTATTCATAATCTGAAACAGACGGACGATCGAGTACATGGTATTCATAATTATATTGATTGAGCTCTTCTTTTAGAGCGTCTAACTTTTCTTTAGCTTGTTCCGCATTCATGCCTTACACCTACCTCATTTACTCTTTTGTAATAGGAGCAAATTTCGCTAACAGTCGTTTTATTCCAATTGGAGCAGGGAACGCAATATCCAATTCTGTCGCTTCCCCTTCCCCTTGTACTTTGACAACCGTTCCTTGGCCCCATTTTTTATGGTTAGCCTTATCTCCTGGCTGCCATCCTAGCTTTTCTCCACCTGTTCCAGTATTAACGGTCTTCATTACCGTACGTTTTGGTGCAGCAAATGGATCTGGTTTAGATTGCGAGATTGGACGTGATCCAAACATGGACTGTTTTGCTTCTTCTAAGCCATCAAGCAATTCTTCCGGTATTTCACGAATAAAGCGACTCGCAGGGTTCATATTCGTGCGCCCGAATAATGTACGCATTTTTGCATGCGTTAGGTGTAGCAGACGTTCCGCTCTCGTAATCCCTACATATGCCAAGCGACGTTCCTCTTCCATTTCCTCTTCATCCATCAAGGACCTGCTGTGTGGGAAGACATTCTCTTCCATTCCGATTAAAAAGACGATTGGGAACTCTAACCCTTTTGCAGAGTGTAGCGTCATGAGTGTTGTTTTGTCATCACTTAACGGATCTTCGTCCACTTGATCGATATCCGCAATTAGTGCAAGATCCGTTAAAAACGCGATTAATGTTTTATCCTCACTACTCTGTTCAAAATGTTGCGTTACAGATTTGAATTCTTCTAAGTTTTCTAAACGACTTTGCGCTTCTAATGTACGTTCATTTCGGAGCATCTCTTCATAGCCTGTCCGTTGTAAGACTTGTTCAACCATATCGGTTGCGGACAAAAATTCTTGTTGCTTCGTCCAATTACGAATCATGGCACCGAACTCGGCAAGGGCGGAAGCAGCCTTCGGACTAACTCCCGTAAAATCAACCTCTTGAACCGTTTGATAGAGTGAAATTCCGTGGTCTGCTGCATAAGCTTCTAAGCGATCCATGGATGTTTTTCCGATTCCTCTCTTCGGTTCATTTACTACTCTTGCAAAGCTTAAGTCATCATCTGGATTCGCGATAAGGCGTAAGTAGGCAAGCATATCCTTAATCTCTTTACGATCGTAGAACTTTGTTCCTCCAACGATTTGATATGGGATGTTCGCTTTTACAAATGTTTCCTCAATCGCACGGGACTGAGCATTAGTCCGGTAAAGCACCGCTATATCTCGGTACTGATAGTCACCCGAACGTACTATCTCTTCTATTTGTTCTGCTACAAATAGTCCTTCTTCTTGTTCCGTAGCAGCTTGATAGTATTTAATTTTTGTTCCTTCACTGTTATCCGTCCAAAGCTTCTTCGGCTTTCGTCCACTATTCCGTTCGATTACCGCGTTAGCCGCTTCCAGTATCGACTTCGTGGATCGATAGTTTTGCTCTAGTAAAACGACACTAGCGTTTGGATAATCTTTTTCAAAAGATAAGATATTTTGAATATCCGCACCACGCCAACGATAGATAGATTGGTCGGAATCCCCTACGACACATAGATTTTGGTAACGATCCGCTAATAGCTTCACTAATTTATATTGTGCGTGGTTCGTATCTTGATACTCATCTACGTGTATATATTGGAATCGACGTTGATAGTATTCCAACACTTCTGGAATACGCTCAAACAACTGAATCGTCCGCATAATCAAATCATCAAAGTCTAACGATTGATTCTTCAACAATTTTTTCTGATATGATTCATAGACACGAGCGACCTGTTGATCGAAGTAGTCATTTACATCTTTCGAGTACTCTTCTGGTGTAATTAATTCGTTCTTCGCTGAGCTAATCGCACCAAGCATTGCTCTCGGTTCAAACTTTTTCGGATCGATGTTTAGTTCTTTTTGAACTTGTTTCACGACAGATAATTGGTCACTTCCGTCCAAAATAGAAAAATTCGAATTGATTCCAATTCGATCAATATCTCGACGAAGGATGCGCACACACATCGAGTGGAAGGTAGAAACCCAAATATCCGATCCTTCAGGCCCAACCAGTTTATACACCCTATCCTTCATTTCACGTGCCGCTTTATTTGTAAATGTAATCGCCAAAATGCTTCTTGGTGATACTTCTTTTTCTCCTAATAAATAAGCAATCCGGTGTGTTAAAACCCTCGTCTTTCCACTCCCAGCTCCCGCCATAATAAGTAACGGGCCTTCTGTATGCTGCACTGCTTTTCGTTGTTGTTCATTTAATCCGGCTAATAACCCGCCCATTGTTTGACTCACAAAAGACACCACCCTTTTATTCTTTTACTGCCAGTACTGTTTTTAACGCTTGTTTAAAGTTATCATAAATACTGTTTCCTACGACGATAACATCAGCAAATTGCTTCATTTCCTTGGCTTGTTCTGGGGAGCTAATGCCTCCACCATAAAACAGCAAGGTATCTTCTAGCTTTTCCTTCACTTTTTCTACAAGCCCCGGATCTCCATAGGTACCGCTATACTCTACGTAAAAAATCGGTAGATGAAACATGTGCTCCGCCATTTGTGCGTAGGCGACAACATCCTCGTCATCTGGCAAGGTACAATTTGTGTATTGAAACACCTTTGCTTCCGGATTTAACACACAATATCCCTCTACAAATAGTTCACTCCAATCTAGTACTTCCCCATATTCTTTTACCGCTTTGTGCTGAATGTCCATTACATATTTTTTATCCTGGCTATTCAACACGGTCGGAATATAATAGAAATCGAATCCGGGTGTAACCGATTCTTGATTGGAGATTTCAAGTACGCACGGTACGGTATATCTTCTAACTCTTGCAAGTAGATTCAATACATTATCTAATGTAACATCATCTGTTCCTCCGACAATGACAGCATCCGTTCCTGATTCACAAATCAGTTCTAGCTGCTCATCAGAAATCTCTTTATTCGGATCTAGCTTAAATACGTGACTCCACTTTTTCATGTCATACATCGTTAATCCTCCAAAACGTGACGGACTATATTTTTTCCATCTATTCATTATAACAAAAAAGAATAGAGAGATTGAGTAGGAAGTGAAAAGTTGTTAAACATGAAAAACCAGGCCTAACACCAGGCCTGGTATATACGGTTATTGATCTGCAGGGAACACAACACCAGTCTGTTTTCTTGCTTCTTCTAGTAGTTGTGACGTAATGAGAGATCGCTCCAAAGTATTAACATCCGATTCTTTTTTTCCACTTTGGATGGTTTCTAAAAATGCTTTCGCTTCATAATACATCGTATTGTCTACTTGCTCTCTTGTAATATCCTCCACTGTTCCATCTTTATATCGAATTTCTACATGTGTTGGGGAATTAAAATTATCAATTAGCATACTTCCTTTTTCCCCTTGAATTTCTGATGGAACATAGGAGTTGGAAATTTTGGAATACATAATAACTCCGCTCATTGCCTCATATTCAAACATGATGCTTCCTTGCCCATCTACTCCAGACTCTAATAACAAGCTTGAAGCAAGGAGCTTTTTAGGTTTTCCAAATAAGGCAACCATCGGATACGTGCAATACACACCAATATCCATTAACGAACCGTTTGAAAATTTAGGATTAAACGCATTAAGAATGGTTCCTTCTTTGTAAGCATCATAACGAGAAGAATATTGGCAATAGCTTGCAAAGTAGCGTCGAATTGGTCCAAGTTTATGTAAGTTTTCTTGAATGGTTTGGAAGTTTGGTAAGAAGGTTGTTTTCAACGCTTCCATCGCCACTACCCCATTATTCTTGGAAGCTTCCATAATCCTTTCTACTTCCTTCGCATTCGAAGCAATCGACTTTTCTATGATGACGTGCTTTCCATGATTCATGCACAGAATGGCTTGCTCCGCATGGAAGGAGTTCGGGCTTGCGATATAAACGGCGTCGAACTCCTTGCTTTCTGCAAATTCGTCTAAGTCTGTGTATGTATGAGTCGCACCATGCTTTTCGGCAAACTCTTTTGCTTTTTCTTCCGACCTCGAATATACCGTTGTGACTAAAAAATCTTCTAGTTGTCGTGCACCATCTAAAAAACTCTCGGTAATCCAATTCGTTCCGATTACACCAAATCGAACCATTTTTTCCCCCAACCCTTCTTACTAGAAAACGCCGATATTAGTCGACGTTTTCCGTTTCATCTTGTTCCGTTTGACTGATTCGGTCTAAGACCATCTTGTACCCATCATTCCCATAGGTTAAGCATCGCTTTACTCGTGATATCGTAGTAGTCGACGCACCGGATTCCTTTACGATAACCCCGTACGTATAACCATCCTGTAGCATTTTCGCCACTTGAAGTCTTTGAGCTAAGGATTGAACCTCACTCATTGTCGCAATATCATCAAAAAAACGATAGCATTCTTCTCGATCTTTTAAGGATAGAATTGCATCAAACAATTCATCTAGCTGTTGACCACGAAGCTTGTCTATTTGCATGTAGGTCCCTCCCTACTTATTGTATCGTCACACTTTCTAAGCCTTGGCTTTCTGGAATTACATTAATCCAGGTTTGACCTGGGACTAGTCCTACTGGCTGTCCATTTTTATACGGAAGAATTCTTCCGTCTACATTCCTCCATTGAACCTCTTGAACCTTTCCTTTTTGAAGTAATAATGCATTCCCACCGGATTGAAGATCTACTTCACGTCTTCCTTTATCATCAATTACACTGTGCGCAGTCTCCATAATGAAGATATTATCAAGCTGAATCGGTTCGTCTGTTTCTAACTCTACTGTTTGCATGTCTCCATTATAACGCAAATATTTTTGCGCTGCTTCATCGTACGTATAATGAATTGGATCGTTGGCGAAATACGAGAACGATACTTCCGTTGCCGCAGTTCCTTGAATAGTCGGGATATCTTCCTCCGCTAAGAATGGTAGAGGTTCATAGTTCGCCTCTACTTCATACCCTTGCTCCGAAGCTACTTCATAGACATTGGAAAAGAGTAGATAAGAATTGTGTGGTGCCTCTCGGAAATCCGCACGTTCGAATAGATGCCCGTCATTATCGTAATACGAGCCACTTAAGCTGTCAGGTCCATTTGCTCGTAACGCTGCTTCTACATGTGTTGCTGCACCATGGTAGACATATAATGCATTATAATCCTTTGCTAAATTAAAGTAGTATTCTCGCGCACTTCTCACCGGCCCAACCACTTCCGGTTGTTGACTTTGGAAAAACGCGATAAACCGTGTTATATCTCCTTCTGCTAGAATTTCAAACACGATATCCGCTTGAGAAAGTCCGGTTTGTGGACGAGCTTTGTAAAAGTTGTTGACCATTACTGCAACCGCGCGATTATTGACCGGATCATTTGTTTTAATACCTGTAAAAGGATAGACGTTTTTAAATTCTGGTTCTGGCTCTGCCACTGGTTCTGTTTGTTCCGGTTCCTCTGACTCTTTCGGCGCAGATTCTGCTGTATCTTTATTCTTACAAGCTGCTAACGCCACAAGAAGTATGAGCATACATACAATAAGTCCTGTCTTTCTCTTTAACATGACTAGTATCACACCTTTTAAGTTAATAAAATGCTAATGGTATTAAAAATGTTTTCCTCTCACCAACCTAATTCAGCTAATAAAAAATTCTCACAAAGAAAAAGAATGAGTCACGAAAACCTCATTCTTTTTCTTTGTGACCTTATTCTATTAATTTTACCTCATAATAGCAGGAAATAGAACCTCTTTCTTCTTCACATCTACAATCCCCTTCGGTGTAATACGGATATAAGGTAAATGGATAGAGGATAAAAATAATAAGGTAAAGACTGGATCATCAAATTTATACCCGTAGTCCTTCAGCATATTCTTCAGCTGTTGTTCCTTTTCCATTAATTCTACCATTTCCCCGTCATACATGATTCCAGCAAACGGGAGATTTAATTCAAAGAGAATTTCTCCTTGATCCACTAAAACGATGCCCCCACCCATTTCTTTCATTCGATTGAAAGCAATCCGAATATCCTTCTTACTTTTTCCGATACAAGCAATATCTCCCGTCGTCGAATAGGAGGTTACCATCCCTCCTAGCTCACTCGTGAACCCTTCCATAAGTGTGTTGACTCTCCATCTTCCTTGGCGATCCAACAGCATAAGAAATGCTTCATCAAACGTATTAGGAATTCGTTCTACCGTTGCATCTACATTAATTGGATACGGCTTCATAATGACATCATTAACCATTTTCATTCCAATAGGTAAAGAAAATTGCATATCGTCATCATCTAGATCCCAATCTAACTGTAATGGTTTAAAGAACGAATCTAACGCGATTGAATTGCCTTCATCACTGACATTGTCCCCTTGCTTAACTACCCATTGACCTTTGGCCAATACACTAGTAGGTGTTGGGTTTTTGGGGTCATCAAGTATATTGATATGAGCAACGCGACCTGGTGCAATGCTTCCAAATCGGTCATCCATATGAAAATGTTTAGCTGGGTTATACGTTGCCATTCGATACGCCTCTTCGACAGGCACTCCTTTTTCAATCGCAATCTGGATTAAACTATTTATCATTCCGTCCTTATAGAAGGATGGCGTAGAGCCGTCTGTAGTTAATGTTAGCATATCGAAATTTTGTAATCCTAATTCCAGTAATTCCTCTAAAAGTTTTGGCAAATCAGGTCGGATGGAGGAATGTCGAAGACCTACTTGATACCCTAACCGAATTCGTTCAAAAGCTTCTTTACCATTGATGGATTCATGGTCCGCGCTGGCTCCTAGTAAGAGCATCTTCACTAATGTAGATTCAGACGCCCCAGGAAAATGACCTTCAATTGGCTTCCTAAGCCGCTTTGTCTCTTGCATCCAATACAGTATGTGGTCATCCCCTTGCAAAACTTGCGGCCACGCAGTTAATTCGCCACCTTGGGTTACAGCTGGGTGATTTAACCATCTCAATACTTTTTCGTTGCTAAACATATCATGTTCTTCTTGAATTATGCTCTGACAGTCATACCTGGACCACCAATACATCGAAACAGGAAGCTGCATAAATTCATCCAGTAATGTAAACGCTTCCTTTTCTTTTAATAAAAATAACCACATTAAGTTGTCATTGATTAACACAGTGGTTCCGGTTTGGGATGCATACTTGGCTAACTGGTGGGGATTATATAATTGAAACGGATGAGCATGAGGTTCCACATATCCCGGAACAGCATACTTTCCATTCGCTTCTATAATTTCTGTACCTTTCAAATTCGTTGGAAGCTTATCTCCCACGTACACAATCCGATCTTGATACACCCAAATGTGCGCTTTTATCCATTGCTTTAAGAAGACATTCAAGTACGTAATATTTTTAATCAGCAGACTGGGGGCGAGATTGCCATCGATCACAGATACGTGTTCTCGAAGTTCACGATTTCGCCATCTATATAGGTGCTCGTTCATATCTTGATCTCCTTCTCTCCCTTTTTTTTACTATCGTACCATGTTGGCAAGGATAACGCACTAATAAACTGGAAAGGTGATGTGACAATTTTGCAACAAAATGTTGGAAATGTTGATGCTTATGTCCGTCTGACTTGTGGGTTTACTATGTTAAGCTATGCGACTGCACGTATGATTAAAAACCAAAATAAAGAAGGGGCTTTAATCATCGCTGGTTTAGCTGCAATGAAAATCGCAGAAGGGATTTCTCGCTATTGTCCGATGATTGATTATGTGAACCGAGTAGTGGTTTCCAAAAGCATTCAACGGAAAATGGATGAGGTTCCTACGGAGTAAAATTGAAGTCTAAAGCCGATTGGTAGGTGCAAATGCGACGCTACGGCAGAATACTCCGCTATAGTTTGGAACCAATTAAGGAAATTAATCACAGACAATGTTTTTTCCTCTAAGAGAGAATACCTTGCGCGACACAATGGTAATACGTGATATTATCCAACTAGCAACCAGGCTGAGATATTTTCTCGCAGAAAGCAACATTACGCAGAGTAACTAGCAGTCATTAAATAAAAGAAAAAATCCGAACCATTATTTGATTTTCATCAAATAATGGTTCGGATTGTACGACAATCTCTTTCGGGTTAAGATTTCGGAAAACCGATGTCTGTTCGGTAGAAAAAGTCCTCATTGTTGTTAAATGCTTGTAACAGCCTTTGATTATTTTGCTGCGCATCCTTAAGAGAAGGAGCAACCGATCCGACTAACAAAACTCTTCCCCCATTAGAAACGAAGCTTCCATTCACCAGCTTTGTCCCAGCATGAACAACAAAGCAATCAGATTCATCGGTTTGGAATTCCGGCAGTTGCTTTCCCTTCTCATAGGAACCTGGATAGCCTTGCGATGCTACAACCGTTCCAAGACAAAATCCATCTGCCCACGTTAGGTTAGGATCTTTCTCAGATGTAACATCCTCGATTACTTGAATTAAATCATTCTCTAGTAATGGAAGTACAACCTGTGTCTCTGGATCGCCAAACCTCGCATTAAATTCAATCACTTTCGGTCCTTCTGATGTTTTAATTAACCCAGCATACAGAATCCCGGTAAAGCTTCGCCCTTCTTGAACCAGTCCTTTTGCTGCTGGTTTTAAAATGGTCTTTATTGCTAAATCCACTTGTGAGGAGTCTAAATCTGGAATAGGAGCAAAAGCCCCCATCCCACCCGTATTCGGACCTTCATCCCCGTCAAATGCTCGTTTATGGTCCCGTGCAGGAATTAATGGGTAAACATGCTCCCCATGGACGAAAGCCATCAGAGAAAATTCCTTGCCATCCAAAAATTCCTCAATTACTACTTTACTTCCGGCATCTCCAAACTGATTATCCACTAGCATATGCTCGACAGCAGCAATCGCTTCTTCTCTGTTCATCGCTACGATAACGCCTTTTCCGGCGGCCAATCCGTCGGCCTTTATGACGATAGGAGCACCTTTTTGCTGGATATATACTTTAGCTTCTTCAACATCGGTGAACGTCTGATAGTCCGCTGTAGGTATCTCATATTTTTCCATGAATGCTTTCGCAAAGTCTTTACTACCTTCGATTAGAGCCGCTTCTTTTGTCGGTCCAAACGCCTGTAAGCCAGCTTCATGAAATGCATTGACGATGCCTGCTAAAAGAGGTACCTCAGGGCCGACAATTGTCCAAGTGATTTGTTCCTCTTTCGCAAATTGAACGAGGTCGTTTATTTGTGTTTCTTTTATAGGAACACAAATCGCCTCTCTTTCGATTCCACCATTACCTGGTGCAGCATATACCCTCTCGACACGGCTACTTTTGTTCAGCTTTTGTACCAAGCTATGCTCTCGACCACCACTACCAATCACTAGTACTTTCAAGCTTTCCACCTCACCCGCAAGGATTTTTCCGCTTCCATTTAATGCTTAAAGTGACGAATTCCTGTAAACACCATCGCAATTCCATGCTCATTACACGCTTTGATGGAGTCTTCATCTCGTTTTGAACCACCTGGTTGAATGATTGCTTTAATTCCAGCATTTGCCGCTTCCTCTACAGTATCTGGCATTGGGAAGAATGCATCGGAGGCTAGTACTGCTCCTTTTGCTTGATCTCCAGCTTGTTCTAACGCAATACGTGCAGCGCCTACACGGTTCATCTGTCCTGCACCAACTCCAAGTGTTTGGTCTGCTTTCGCAACCACTATTGCATTTGATTTCACATGCTTCACTACTTTCCAAGCAAACAACAGCTCTCTAAGCTCCTGCTCAGATGGCTTTCGATCTGTCGGGCATGTTAGATCTGATTCAGTAACCGTCCCGAAATCTGCATCTTGAATAAGTAGTCCACCTACCACACTTACAACCTTTTGCTTCGGTTTCGTTTCTTCGTCTACCGGTGTTTCAAGCAAACGAATATTTTTCTTCACAGTCAAGATAGCTAGCGCTTCTTCTGTAAAAGAAGGTGCAATGACGATTTCTAAGAAGATTCCCTTTAATTGCTCTGCCGTATCCTTATCTACCGGTCGGTTTAAAGCGACAATTCCTCCAAAGATAGAAACAGGGTCTGCTTTAAAGGCTTTATCAAACGCTGCTGCAATTGTCTCACCGATTCCTACTCCACATGGGTTCATATGCTTTACTGCAACAGCAGCTGGTTGGTCATACTCCATTACCATCTCTAGTGCTGCGTTCGCATCTTGGATGTTGTTGTAGGAAAGTTCTTTTCCGTGTAATTGCTTGGCGTTTGCAATTGAAGCACCTTTAATATTCGCTTCTTTATAAAAGGCAGCTTGCTGATGCGGATTTTCTCCATAACGTAGGGTTTGAGCTTTTTCATATGTAAGACTATAAGCTTCCGGATATTTCTCTTCTGTAATGTCCGCGAAATACGCTGCAATCATTGCATCATAGTTTGCTGTATGACGGAACACTTTTGCAGACAGTCCTTTTTTGTACTCGACAGAAAGGCTTCCTTCTTTTAATTTGGCTAAGACGTCGTCATAATCGGATGGATCGACGACAACTGTCACATCTTGAAAGTTTTTTGCCGCGGATCGAAGCATTGTCGGACCACCGATATCGATATTTTCAATTGCATCTTCCTGAGTGACGTCTGGTTTAGCGATTGTGTTTTTGAATGGATATAGATTCACGACCACTACATCAATAGGGGAAATATTGCGCTCCTCCAGCTGTTTCACATGCTCCGGATCACTTCTTCGCGCTAATAATCCCGCATGAATTACTGGATGCAACGTTTTGACTCGTCCACCTAAAATTTCATCAAAGCCTGTGACATCCGATACTGCAATTGCATCGACACCGGCATCCTGCAATTGTTTTAATGTACCACCAGTAGAAATCACTTCATAACCAACTTCATGTAAACCTTTTGCAAACTCGACGATGTTCGTTTTATCTGAAACGCTTATGAGTGCTCTTTTTTTCATTTTATTACCTCTCCTATTATTCACTAATCAATTTTTGAATCGTTGCTGGGAACAAACGGTGCTCCACTTCTTGTACTCTTCTTTGAAGTGAAGCTCGATCATCCGTTTCTAATATACGCAGTGCTTCCTGGTCTATAATCTTCCCTGTATCCATTCCTTCATCCACATAATGGACGGTTACCCCAGTCACTTTCACACCTGAATCAAACGCTTGACCAATAGCGTCCTTGCCAGGAAAAGCAGGTAGTAAAGAGGGGTGAATATTAATGATTCGTTCTGGATATGCTTGCAGAAGCGTGTAACCAATCAAACGCATATATCCCGCTAAAATAACCCATTCCACTTCAAGCTTTTGTAATTGTTCATATATTTCTCTCTCAAAGCTTTCCTTCTTATCATATTGTTTCGCGTCAAAAACAAAGGATGGGATTCCATATTGGTCTGCTTTTTCAATCACTGCGGCCCCAGGCTTATCACAGACAAGTAAACATACGTCTACAGATAAGCGACCACCCTGCATCTCTGTTACAATCCTATCAAAATTACTTCCCGTTCCAGAGGCGAATACCGCTATTTTCGTTCGTTCCATTAGCTAATCTCCACTCCGCTTCCTTCCACAACCTCGCCAATCATAGTTGCTTGCTCTCCAACGGAAGCTAAAATGACAAGAGCTTGGTCCGCTACCTTCCGATCTACAATGACCGTCATTCCAATCCCCATATTAAATACCCCAAATAGCTCTTTCGGTGAGATAGCGCTTTTGTCTTGTAGATAAGAAAAAATGCTAGGAACCTTCCATGTGCGTTGGTCGATTTTTGCCCCTAATCCCTCTGGTAATGCACGTGGAATGTTTTCATAGAAGCCGCCACCTGTTACGTGAGAGATTCCTTTTATCTTTATCTGTTGTTTTAATGCCTGGATCGCTTTTACATAGATCCGTGTTGGCGTTAACAGCTCTTCTCCAAGTGTCTTTCCAAACACTTCTACTTCATCTGTTAGGCGAAGGTTCTGGTCAGCAATAATCTTTCGAACGAGAGAATAACCATTGGAATGTACGCCACTTGATGGGAGTCCAATAATTACATCTCCCGCCTGAACCGCTTCTCCTGTGATAAGGCTTGCTTTATCCGCAATCCCTACTACGAAGCCAGCTAAATCGTATTCCCCATCTTGGTACATGCCCGGCATTTCCGCTGTTTCTCCACCAATCAATGCACTATTGGATGCAACACAGCCGTCGGTTATCCCTTTTACAATCTGCTCTATTTTTTCCGGCTCATTTTTGCCACAGGCAATGTAGTCGAGAAAAAATAAAGGGTCCGCACCTTGTGCGACAATATCGTTTACACACATCGCCACGAGGTCTACACCAACTGTATCATGCTTCTCCATCTCAAACGCAAGCTTAAGCTTTGTTCCGACTCCATCCGTTCCGGAAACTAATACTGGTTGATCATAGTTCGTTATGGAACTTAAATCAAACAGTCCAGCAAACGCTCCAACTCCCCCGATTACTTCTGGACGGTTTGTTTTCTGAATGTGTTTTTTCATCAAATCGACTGCGCGGTAGCCTGCTTCTACGTCCACCCCAGCTTGCTTGTATGCATTTGTCATGTTTTCCGCTCCTTTTACCCCTTTTAACCTCTTCTTTATGAGTGAACAATCCTGTTCTCCCTTTACACTTTCTCTACTGGCAATACGGTGTCCGGATATATTTCTGTTGGATAGTTACCAGTAAAGCATGCATTACAAATGCCATTTTCCATGGAATCTTTTTCTATAATGGAACGTTTTAAGCCGTCTGTCGTTAAATAAGCTAGGCTATCTGCTTCAATTAAATCGCGAATCTCTTCCACTGAGTAATTCGCCGCAATGAGCTCACCCTTTGTCGACGTATCGATGCCATAGTAGCACGGATTCACAATAGGAGGGGATGCGATACGAACATGCACTTCTTTCGCTCCCGCTTCCTTCAGCAGCTTCACAATGCGCTTACTAGTTGTCCCACGGACGATGGAGTCATCGACCATGACAACGCGTTTTCCTTCTACAATCCCACGAACAGCAGAAAGCTTCATTTTTACCCCTTGTTCTCGTAGCTCTTGAGAAGGTTGAATAAACGTTCGTCCAACATATCGGTTCTTGATTAATCCAAGTTCGTATGGGATACCTGTTGCCTCGGAGAATCCAATTGCAGCCGAAATACTAGAATCTGGTACACCTGTTACAACATCCGCTTCAACTGGTGCTTCTTTCGCTAATTCTTTCCCCATCTTTTTACGGGACGCATGCACGTTCAAGCCATTTAAATCACTATCTGGTCGAGAAAAATACACATACTCCATGGAGCATAGAGTTCGTTGCAACGGTGAAGCAAATCGTTTAGACGTCATCCCTTGTTCATTAATGATTAAAAGCTCACCCGGCTGTACTTCGCGAATATAGCTCGCACCAATCACATCAAACGCACACGTTTCAGATGATACGACATACGCTCCACCGAGCATTCCGATGGAAAGTGGACGTAGTCCACGTGGATCCTGCGCGACATAAAGTTGATCCTCTGTCAGAATCGCAAACGCATAGGCTCCCTTGATCATGCTTAACGCTTGTGCGATTGCTTCATCCATATCGAGATGGCCACTTCTTTTAATCAAGTGTGCCAGCACCTCTGTATCAGAAGTGGTTTGCAAAATGCTCCCTTGCGCCTCTAACTGATGCTTTAAAGCGTGAGCATTCACCAGGTTACCGTTATGCGCCAAGGCCATACTGCTTTTTTGAGAACGGAAAACGAGCGGCTGTACGTTTTCATAGCTTCCTCCACCTTGCGTTGCATAGCGTACATGCCCGATTGCGGCGTTACCTTGTAATCTAGAAAACTCGGATTGATTAAAGACTTCATTGATTAGTCCGATTCCTTTGTGTACGTGTAGGTGTGCTCCATCACTAGAAACGATTCCTGCTCCCTCTTGGCCTCTGTGCTGTAGGGCATGTAATCCGTAATACGCTACTTCTGCTGCTTTCTCATGACCCCAGATTGCAAATACGCCACATTCTTCGTTTAAGCCTTTGATTTCAGCAAGCATGGTATAGCCCCTTTCCAAACCGCTTTCAGATTAGTCGTTGCTTCCTCTACTAAAATCGTTCCGTCTACCGACACTTTATACGTTCCATCCCCTGTAACCTTTCCGAGTAGGATCGCATCCTCGACCACTTTTTCAAAGTCCGCTTTTGCTTCAGGTGCTACAGAAACTAGAAAACGAGATTGTGTTTCACTAAAAAGTTCAACGGTAGCATCATCCTGTAGAGCCACCTCACAGCCTAGTTCTTTTTCAAAGAGTGACTCTGCAAGTGCTACAGAAAGTCCGCCTTCCGCCAAATCATGTGCAGAAGCTACTAAACCGGTACGAATCGCTTCTAATAATTGATTCTGACGCTTCTGTTCCACATCTAAATCAATAGCAGGTGCTTTTCCGAAATAAGACCCTTCTAATACATGCTGAAGCTCACTTCCACCAAATTCTGGCTTTGCCTCTCCAATCACATAGATAAGATCGCCTTCTTTTTCAAATGAAGATTTTGTAATGTGCTCTAATTCTTCAACTAGTCCAACCATTCCTACAATTGGAGTTGGGAAGATGGCTTGATTGTTCGATTCATTGTACAACGATACGTTTCCACTAATAACCGGTGTATCAAGCTTTAAGCATGCTGCACTCATACCTTCTACACTTTTCTCCATTTGCCAGAAGTTCTCTGGTTTATCTGGATTCCCAAAGTTTAAGCCGTCGGTTATCGCTAGTGGCTTCGCCCCAGAACAAATGATGTTACGTGCGGCTTCTGCGACCGCAATTTTTCCACCTGTTTCCGGATCTAAGTACATGTATCTTGAATTACAATCCGTTGTCATCGCAAGTGCTTTATTCGTTCCTCGTACTCGCACTACAGCTGCATCAGAACCAGGAGTTACTACTGTGTTGGCTTGCACCATAGAATCGTATTGATCATACACCCATTCTTTACTAGCAATCGTAGGTTGCTGTAATAAAGTAAGGATCGTTTCCTCTATGTTTTCCACGACTGGCTTATAGGTAATCATAGACTGATAGTCTGTAAAATAAGCAGGTACCACAGACGGTTTATGATAAACGGGTGCATCCTCTGCAAGAGAATCTACCGGAATATCCGTTACGATTTCTCCCTTATGAAGTAAGCGGAATTGCTTATCATCGGTTACACGGCCTACTGCAACAGCTTCTAATCCGTATTTTTTAAAGACATCAATGATTTCCTGCTCTCTTCCTTGTTTGACCACTAAAAGCATGCGCTCTTGAGATTCCGATAGCATTAATTCATACGGTGTCATGTTTCGTTCACGCTGTGGAACAAGGTCTAAATTCATTTCCATACCAGTTCCCGCTTTACTCGCCATTTCACTAGCGGAGGAGGTTAATCCCGCCGCTCCCATGTCTTGCATTCCAACTAACGCATCTGAATGAATGACTTCTAAACAAGCCTCGATTAACAGCTTCTCCATAAATGGATCGCCAACCTGAACAGAAGGGCGTTTGCTTTCGGACTCTTCGGAAAGATCCTCTGAAGCAAACGTCGCTCCATGAATGCCATCTCTCCCCGTTGCCGATCCTGCATATAAAACAGTATTGCCAACGCCAGCCGCAATCCCTTTTTGGATATCTTTTTGATCGATTAGGCCTACACACATCGCATTTACAAGCGGGTTACCAGCATAACAGTCATCGAACTGAACTTCTCCTCCAACAGTAGGAACACCAACACAGTTCCCGTACCCCGCGATTCCGTGCACGACTTCTTCGAACAAGTATTTCACACGGTTGTTATTTAAGTTTCCGAAACGAAGGGAATTCAATAAGGCGATTGGTCGTGCTCCCATCGAGAACACGTCACGAATGATTCCACCGACACCTGTTGCTGCTCCTTGATAAGGCTCTACCGCCGATGGATGGTTATGACTTTCTATTTTGAAAACAACTGCTTGCCCGTCTCCGATGTCGACGATTCCAGCACCTTCACCAGGACCTTGTAACACTTGCGGCCCTTTTGTCGGGAACTTTTTGAGCAATGGCTTGGAGGTTTTATAGCTACAGTGTTCGGACCACATCACGGAAAAAATGCCCGTTTCTGTAAAATTTGGTCTTCTCCCTAAAATACGTTTGATGGACTCGTATTCAGAATCCGTTAATCCCATTTCCTTATATATTTTGTCCGTTTCAATCAATTCTGGGCTAATCTCAGGCGCCTGCAACATAGGATTCCCTCCAATTGTTTAACAAGGATTGAAATAATCGTAATCCATCTTCACTACCTAACCATTTGTCTACCGCACGTTCAGGGTGTGGCATCATTCCGAGCACATTTCCTTGTTCATTTACAATTCCAGCAATATCCGCTACGGACCCATTCGGGTTCTCTTTATAAGTAAATATGATTTGGTCATTCGCTCTTAACTGCTGGAGTGTTTGTTCATCACAGTAATAATTTCCTTCTCCGTGCGCAATTGGCACTGTGATATCTTCTTTCTCTGCGTATAGCGAGCTGAAGATTGTTTTATTGTTTTGCACCACCAATTTTTCTTGATGGCACATGAACTTTAATTTTTTGTTACGAAGCATAGCACCCGGTAACAATCCAGACTCTAATAAAATCTGAAATCCGTTGCAAACGCCTAGAATAGGAGTACCTTTTGCAGCTTGTTCTTTAAGCTGGGCAACGACGTGAGAAGTAGATGCAATGGCTCCAGAGCGTAAGTAATCCCCATAGGAAAATCCACCCGGTAACAGGATGGCATCGTACGTGCTTAAATCCGCATCCTGATACCAAACTAAATCTGCTTCTTCACCTAATGCATCCTTAGCGGCAAAATACATATCTCGATCGCAATTAGAACCTGGAAAAACGATGACTGCAAATTTCACTGAAGAATACCCTCCTCAATGGTGTAGCTATAATCTTCAATAACTGGATTCGCTAAAAGCTTCGAACACATTTCTTCGATTTTCGCTTCTACATCTGCGTTATCTTCCACTAGTAATTCCATATACTTTCCGACACGAGCCTCTTGCACTTCATTGAAACCAAGTGTATTTAACGAGGTTTGCACAGCTTTACCTTGTGGATCCAATACGCCCTCTTTTAACGTGATATAAATCTTTACTTTTTTCATTTCACTGCCTCCAGTCGTTGAAGTATCGCATCATACGTTTCTATTAAGTCCCCAATGTCTTCCCGGAACACATCCTTATCCATCTTTTCTCCTGTTTCCATATCCCAAAGTCGACATGTATCCGGAGAAATTTCATCCGCTAACAACAAGTTTCCTTTTGCATCTTTTCCAAACTCTAGTTTAAAATCGGCTAATTGAAGATTAACAGATTGAAAGAATGCTAGTAGCAGATCATTAATCGCCCTCGCTGCTTCTTTAATTTGTTCTATTTCAAATGGATCGACGTTTGTTAAGATCCTGGCATGCTCCTCATTAATGAGTGGATCACTTAAGTCATCGTTCTTATAAAATAACTCCACCAGTGGTGGCGAAAATACTGTTTTCTCTTTTATCCCTAACCGTTTTGTAATACTTCCTGCAGCAACGTTACGAACGACAACTTCTACTGGAATGATGGTCGTTTTCGTAACTAATTGCTCCGTGTCGTTTAAGCTTTTTTGAAAATGGGTTTTAATTCCTTTACGATGCAAGTAGTCAAAAATCTTGGCTGTGATTAGATTGTTATATTTCCCTTTTCCGATAAAGTTTGCTTTCTTTTTCCCGTTAAAAGCCGTTGCGTCGTTTTTGTAGGAGAGGATAAGAGCTTGACTATCCCCTTCTACTAAAAAGACCTTTTTCGCTTTTCCTTCATATAACAAATCGCCCTTCACGACGTCACCCCATTTGTTTAGTTATGAATCCCCTGACTTCTTACAAACCAATTTTGTCAAAAATACGGTCTACATTTTTTAGATGATATGTGTAATCAAAGCAGTCTTCAATTTGCTCTTGGGTTAACACAGAAGTGATTTTCGGTTCTGCTTCTACTAATTGTTTAAATGGAATTCGTTCTTCCCATGCTTTCATCGCATTCGGCTGAACTAAATCGTATGCTTCCTCGCGACTCATCCCTTGATCAATTAATGATAAAAGAACACGCTGTGAGAAAATCACTCCAAATGTCTTATCGATGTTCGTACGCATGTTTTCTGGGAATACGGTTAGATTTTTTACGATGTTCGTAAAACGATTTAGCATGTAATTCAAGGCAATCGTTGCATCTGGCAAAATTACTCGCTCTGCAGAGGAGTGTGAAATATCTCTTTCATGCCAAAGTGCTACGTTTTCGTAAGAAGTCAGCATGTAACCACGAAGAACACGTGCCATTCCTGTCATATTCTCAGATCCGATTGGATTACGTTTATGTGGCATAGCAGAGGAGCCCTTTTGCCCTTTTGCGAAAAACTCTTCTACTTCACGTGTTTCGGTTTTTTGTAAGCCACGAATCTCTACAGCAAACTTTTCAATGGATGTTGCAATAAGAGAAAGAGTACTCATGTAGTGTGCATGTCTATCTCTTTGTAAGGTTTGCGTAGATACCGGCGCTGGTGATAGCCCAAGCTTTTCACAAACGTATGCTTCTACGAATGGGTCAATGTTCGCGTACGTTCCAACGGCACCAGACAGCTTTCCAGTTTCGATTGTTTTGGCTGCTGCTTCAAAGCGTTCAACGTTCCGTTTCATTTCCTCGTACCATAAGGCCATTTTCAAACCGAATGTAGTTGGTTCGGCGTGGACACCATGTGTACGTCCCATCATCACAGTGTGCTTGTGTTCTTTAGCTTTTTCTTTTAAAACATCTACGAATGCGTGTAAGTCTTTTCGGATGATTTCGTTTGCTTGTTTTAGTAGATAGGAAAGCGCGGTGTCTACTACGTCTGTTGAGGTTAGTCCGTAGTGCACCCATTTCTTTTCTTCGCCTAGTGTTTCGGATACGGCTCTTGTGAAGGCTACGACATCGTGTCTCGTGTCTTGTTCGATTTCGTAAATACGATCTACGTCAAAGGATGCGTGTTGTCTGATTTTTTGAACGTCTTCTTTTGGAATGATGCCTAGCTCGCTCCAGGCCTCGCATGCTAAAATCTCGACTTCTAGCCATGCCTTGAATTTGTTTTCTTCAGTCCAAATGGATCCCATTTCTTCTCTTGTATAACGACTTATCATGCGGTTGTCCTCCTGTGTTCTTTAACTTTACTTGTATAAATTGGTTATCGGGGACGCAGGTGACAAACACTTCGCTTTCCGCGGGTGCCTGGTGAGCCTCCTCAACTTCACTACGTTACGTCTGCGGGGTCTCACCTAAGACACTTTTCCCGCAGGAGTCTACGTGTTTGTCACCTGCTCGAGCAACTAATTAAGAAACCACTTATCTTCTTACCCCTCACAAAAACTTCTCTATAGTCTCCTTACTTGTTTGTTTTACTTCGTCCAGGCTGGAACCTACTATGGTGAGGTGGCCCATTTTTCGTTTCGGTTTGATGCTGTCTTTTCCGTAGACGTGTAGGTGGCCTGCTGGGATATCTACGGTTTGGTTCATGATTTGTTCTAGCTCTTCTCCTAAAAGGTTGAGCATAATAGCTCCTCCGTGGAAGGAGATTGGGACTAGTGGTAATCCAGCGATTGCTCGAATGTGTTGTTCGAACTGTGATACGTTACACGCTTCGATGGTGTAATGACCCGAATTATGTGGTCTTGGCGCCATTTCATTAATATATACATCTTCGCCTTTTACAAACATTTCAATAGCAAAGGTTCCAACCACTTCGATGTGGTTTGCTAACTTTCTCGCGGAGTCTAAGACCTTTTGCTCCACTGTCTTAGAAATGAGAGCTGGGGCACAGGTTGTATGTAAAATGTGATTCTTATGCTCGTTTTCCGCGATTGGAAAAATAGTCATTTCTCCACTTATGGAACGTGTAAACACAACCGAAACTTCCTTATCAAACGGAACCCATTTTTCGATAATACAACGACCTTTTTGTTGTACAAATTCCTTTACCGCTTCGAGTGATGTTTCCTTTGTTATTTTGAGCTGACCTTTTCCGTCGTATCCACCTCGGCATGTTTTGATAACACAAGGCACCTTATTTTCACCGAGCGCTGCTTCTACTTCCTGTTCCGACTGAACAATGACATACGGTGGAACTTCTAGTCCACTCTCTACCACTGCTTGCTTTTCTTGCTCGCGATCTTGTGTAATTTTTAATAATCGAGCTCCTTGTGGCAGGATGTTTCTTTCTTCTAAGTACCTCGCTGCTTCTAAATCGACATTTTCAAACTCGTACGTCACGACATCACTTATGTCTGCTAACTCTTTTATAGCTTTGATATCATCATATTTTGCAACAATATGGTGATCACTTATTTGAGCGGTTGGGCAATCCTCTGTTGGATCCAATACCGCTACTCGATATCCCATATACTTGGCTGCAATGGCCATCATTCTGCCTAGTTGGCCACCACCTAATATTCCAATTGTACTTCCTGGCAATAACCTATTCGGTTGCAAGCTGCTCCCTCATTTCGTTGACCTTATTTAACAATGATTCCTGATAGCTTTCTAGCTTACTAGATATTGCCTCATCAAATGCACCAAGGATTTGTACTGCTAATAGTCCTGCGTTCGTAGCACCCGCTTTACCGATTGCGACAGTTGCTACTGGAACTCCACCTGGCATTTGGACAATGGAGAGTAAGGAATCTAACCCATTCAAAGCTTTGCTTTGTACGGGCACGCCAATTACAGGTAATGTCGTTTTCGCTGCCACCATCCCTGGCAAGTGAGCAGCTCCTCCAGCACCTGCTATGATGACACGTAACCCTTTATCCCTTGCTTGTTCGGCATACGCAAACATATCATCTGGTGTACGATGTGCAGAAATGATTTCTTTTTCATACGGAATCCCTAGTTCCTCTAACACGTCACAGGCATGTTTCATTGTTTCCCAATCTGAAATACTTCCCATAATCACGCCTACCTGCGTCATCCTATTCCCCTCTTTCTTTGCTGCTTTTTCAAAGGAAAAAAGCCTATTCATCTGCTCTATGAGAGAAGATAAATAGGCTCTGCCTAAGCATAGCTATCCTTATACGTATCCCAACGGAAACGTATAATCTTCCCTCATAGTCCATCATTTACGGTGATGGGTAGAGACTATCGGGCCATATCCCCGAAATTATATGAGGTTATTTTATTTTCTTACTATGTTTCGTTCCATTTTTCTCTTTATTTATGATAACAATATTCACGGACATGGTCAACGATATATCGAACATTATTTAAAACCAAGTGTTTAATGTTCGGATTTTATCGGTATCGCATCAAAACAAATCGTACTTCCGATTGGTTTATAAGAAGTTTGGCCATTTTCCTTTGTTTCTTGAAAGATAGGTTCTTCCGTCCGTCTGACCGGCATATACCCTTCTTTCTTGATTCGATCCAGACACTGTTCAATGGTTTCATTCTCTTCCACCTGATAGCGTTTCTTTTTGTTTTTACTCATGGATGTAGTTTCCCTCGCTTCACTTGCTTAACCCAGAAGCCACCGTAAATTTGTTTTGGTTCATACGCAATTATAAATGCTTTTTCGTCAATCTCTTTGATGGTTTGGTAAAGCTTTAATTCATATTTTCTTGGCGTTAGAATTTGCATCGCTAAGCGGTCCCCATCCATTCCATAAGCAGCCCAACTCGTGACTCCGTATCCTTTTTCTCTTAATTGTTTCGTGAAAGGAATATCAGGATTAGAAGAAATAACGTTTACCGTAATATACCCGAGTGCTAGTTTTTCTTCTATTTTGGATCCAACGACAACCCCAATACCAAACCCAATCGCATACGCTATTAGATTCTGGATTTGGTTTAAATTGTCTAAAACTAATCCTAGCCCTAGAACATAAATCGTTACTTCAAATATACTTACGAAAGCAGCGATATAACGCCTACCCTTCAACGTCAGAATCATGCGAATGGTATTAAACGCTACATATATAATATTGACACTTAAAATGATGAGAATCATCAACACTGCATTATCTAACAAAACGAAGCCTCCTAGATTCCTTTTCTTTCCTCTGTCTTTCCATAGGCTATCACCTATTTTTCTTCGTATGCATACACTATATCGCATTCAATGCGTACAATCCAATGATTAAGGAGGTATTTTATGGATCCCTTCAAACATATGGAAGAATGGAAGAAAAATATGGATGGTTTTTTTGGTGACACGTTCTGGAATGAGTTCGAAGATGTCTTTAAACCGCCCATTCCGCAAATTAATCTTTATCAGCAGCAAAACGAGCTTTTTTGTATTGTAAATCTTCCTGGAGTAAAGGATTTAAAAAAGATTGATGTTTTCGTACATTACACAAGCTTAGAGCTAAGAGGTGTCATTGACATCCCTTCCCCAGGTGGACAGCTAATAAAAGAAGAAATTATGCAAGGAGTATTTGAACGTCAGATTGATTTGCCCTATCCAGTTCGGAGCGACAAAATAGACGCGACGTATCGACAAGGTCTATTAGTTATTCAGCTGCATCGCACCATTCCTGACAATACAGAGCGAAATAAACTAACAATAAGGTCTATGGACGAGGATGACTAGTCACTTTCACTTAGTGAATAAACTTCTTCCATTGTTTAAGTCGGACACTTCACTCCTGTCATCCGTACTATTTCCAAATGATAGCATAAACTTGCATCACATAAACAAAACGGTATTGGGTACCCAATACCGTTTTGTGTCTATTGTAAGAAAATGAAGTATAAAATGAAGACAACGAATAGTCCCCACATAATCGCGTTCACTTCTTTTGCCTTCCCTTTCACGACCATTGTAATTGGGTAGAACACGAACCCAATCGCGATACCTGTTGCGATGCTATACGCTAGCGGCATCGATACGATGGTTAAGAATGCCGGAACTGCAATTTCAAATTGATCCCATTCAATTTCTTTTAATGCTGTGCACATAAGCACCCCAACAATAATCAACGCCGGAGCTGTAACTGCGGAAGTTACCATCCCTAGAAGTGGGGAAAACACAAGTGCTAGTAGAAAGAATCCCGCTGTTACAACGGAAGTAAATCCAGAACGTCCACCAGCACTTACCCCAGTTGTAGATTCTACATAAGAAGTTGTAGTGGAAGTCCCTAGCGTAGCTCCAACAACTGTTGCAGCAGAATCTGCAAACAATGCTTTTCCTGCGCGGGGTAGCTTATTATCCTTCATTAACCCTGCTTTGGAAGCAACTGCCACTAATGTACCAGCTGTATCAAAGAAATCTACGAATAAGAAAGTAAGCACAACTACTAGCATTTGTAGGGTGAAAATATCGCCAAAGTGTGCAAATGCTTGGCCGAACGTTGGAGCTAAGCTCGGTACTGGCCCCACGATATCGCCAAGCCCTTTTGGTGGATCGATTAGTCCGAAAATCATTCCTGCAATGGCAGTGATAATCATTCCGTAGAATACCCCACCTTTCACTCCTCTTGTTAATAATATAACCGTAACAATAATTCCGAATATCGCTAATAATGTGTTAGGAGCAGATAAATCTCCTAAGCTAACAAGAGTTGCGTCATCATTTACGATAATGTTTGCATTTTGAAACCCAATGAATGCGATAAACAAACCAATACCAGCACCTACCGCCATTTTCAAGCTCGCTGGAATTGCGTTAATAATCATTTCTCTAATACCAGATAACGTTAAAACGATAAAGATAAGTCCGGAAGCTAATACGCCTGCTAGAGCTGTTTCCCAAGGAATTCCCCAGCCTAATACAACCGTGTATGCGAAGAATGCGTTCAAGCCCATCCCCGGTGCCAAAGCAACAGGGTATTTAGCAACAAGCCCCATAATAAGGGAACCGATAGCAGCCGCTAATGCTGTTGCTGTAAATACCGCACCTGCATCCATGCCTGTAGCTCCATCTGCTGCTAAGGTAGATGGGTTAACGAACAGAATGTAAGCCATCGCTAGAAAAGTAGTAAGACCAGCAACAAATTCTGTTCTTACATTTGTTCCAAGCTCTTCGAATTGGAAAAATTTCTTCATGTTATATCCTCCCCAGTATTCCGTCCAATTTGAGTACCCCAACAAAAGGAATTCAAAAAACACTCTTAGTCTTCGACCAAGAGTGCTACGTTTACTACAATCAGAAATGCTTCATTAATAAAGGTAATGAGTAATGAACATTCCAGCGTAGTCAGACCATTTACGGTAGTCCGGTAGAAACTCATGGGCCATATTCCCAAAATTATACGACGGATTTTTCTATTTATTTTATGATTACTCGTACATCATACTAATTACCCATTCCTACGTCAAGCAAAAAGACGAATATTTTTAATAAATTTTAACAGAACGTTCGTTATTCCCACTCAATCGTTGCAGGTGGTTTACTCGTAATGTCATACACCACACGGTTTATATGCTCCACTTCGTTCACGATTCGCGTGGAGATTTTTTCAAGTACTTCCCACGGGATTCTCGCCCAGTCCGACGTCATCCCATCAATCGAGGTTACTGCTCGGATTCCGATTGTATAATCATAGGTTCGCGCATCTCCCATTACCCCAACACTGCGAATGTCTGGTAAAACCGTAAAGTACTGCCAAATGTCTTTTTCTAAACCTGCTAGCTTAATTTCTTCTCGCAAAATTGCATCGGACTCTCTCACAATCTCGACCTTTTCTTCTGTCACTTCTCCAAGCACACGAATACCTAAACCTGGACCTGGGAATGGTTGTCTCCACACAATATCCTCCGGTACGCCTAGCTCTAGACCTAACGCACGAACTTCATCTTTAAATAACGTGTTAAGCGGCTCGAGAAGCTCAAATTGCATGTCCTCTGGAAGTCCACCAACATTATGGTGGGACTTAATCGTTTGTGCGGTTTCCGTTCCACTTTCCACAATATCCGTATAAAGGGTACCTTGTGCTAAGAAATCGATATCCTTTAATTTTTCTGCTTCATCATCAAACACATAAATGAATTCATTTCCGATAATTTTACGCTTTTGCTCCGGATCACTGACCCCTTTCAGCTTGCTTAGGAAGCGATCTTGTGCATTTACACGAATGATGTTCATATGGAAGCCATCACGGAAGGTCTCCATTACGAGATCTCCCTCATCCTTCCGAAGCAATCCATGATCGACAAAGATACAAGTGAGCTGATCTCCAATTGCTTTATGGATAAGTGCAGCAACGACAGAGGAATCAACACCTCCACTTAATGCACATAATACTTTTCTATCTCCAACTTTTTCTTGGATTTTGCCCACTTCTTGCTCGATAAAGTTTTCCATTGTCCAATCCCCAGCACAGCCACAAGCCTCAAAGACGAACTGCTTCAGAAGATCGTTTCCGTATTCCGTATTTCGCACTTCCGGATGAAATTGAACCCCAAACAAACTTCTCTCCTTATGACTAATGGCCGCAACTGGGGTTGAAGAGCTTGTTGCATCGATATGAAAGTCTGCTGGTGGTTCGATTACTTTATCTCCGTGACTCATCCAAACCGTTTGTGTCTTTGGTGTACCTCGAAATAACAGCGGATCTTCTTTCAATTGAATGTCTACTTTCCCGTATTCTCTATCCTTTGCTCGTTGAACATTCCCACCAAAGTGAAGTGTCATGAGCTGCATTCCATAACAAATCCCTAGAATCGGAATGTCTAAATCAAATATTCCTTCATCACAACGAAAGCTATTTTCGTCATAGACACTGTGCGGTCCACCTGAAAGAATAATCCCCTTCGGATTCATCGCCTTGATTTCGTCCATCGTTAACCGATGACTATGCAACTCACTGTACACACCAAATTCTCTTATTCTTCTTGTGATTAACTGATTGTATTGACTTCCAAAGTCTAATACTAAAATCATGTCAGATTGTGCCATCCCTCTTCATCCCTTCCCAGTTCCTTACTCGTGTTACACCTATAAAAATAGATTTCTACCTATAAAAAGGTAGAAATCTATTTTATGTCCATACTAAGACTTCCACCTGCATAGTCAAGATATTTACGGTATCTTGGTAGAGACTCTCGACCCTTATTATCGAGTATATATGAGGCTACTATTTTATTTTCACGCTTGAATTTCTATCATTCTACAGGAGGCAGGAAGCATGGTCAAGACAATGCTCTCTTGATTAAATTTTCCCACAATTCGGTCATCTTCATCCATTGCGTTGACTCTTCGTCGTTCCGATAAAGAATTCGCTCATATTGATGTGTGAGTCGACTCATCTCATTCGTCTCAAACTGACGATCTACTTCTTTAGCAAACTCTCTCAATGTCTGACCATCCACTCTATGAATTCCTTTATGAGCTAATACTTTTAACAGATAATGATAGGCATCCTGATAAATATTCGCTTCATCGCTACCTTTGAATTTGCGAATTTTCCAGGCAGTCATCCATTTATAACGAGAAAAGTACACAAGTACAGCTGCTACTACAGGGATTGCTAAGAGAAGCCACTTTAACCAACCAAATGAAGAGGTTTCTGGAGTTGTAACCCCACCTGTTGAAGCTGCTGGTTCATCTTCTATTTCTTGAGGCTTACCACCAGCTGCCCCCTCTTGTTGAGAAGCTGGAACGGCAGGCTGATCATCTTGTTGCACCTCTTCTTCCACTTCTTCATAAAAATCTACGGAGCTGTTAAAGCCTTGCGTCGGCTCAAATGGAACCCAACCGATTTCAGGAAAATAAACCTCTACCCATGAGTGAGCATTGGAATTCGTAATCTGGTAAAGATCCAAATCATCTGGTATATCCTCTGGCTGGTTACTCACACGTTCTCCTCCAGAGAATCCTTTTACCCATCTCGCTGGAATATCTAACGTGCGTAACAATACAACCATAGACGTAGAGAAGTTGTCGCAATATCCAACCTTAGATTCAAATAAAAATTGGTCTACGTAGTCTTCATTACGGTCGGGAACCGGAACATCCTTCGTCTGATATTCAAATCCATTAGAGTTAAAATATTGCTCGACCGCTTTTACTTTGTCATACCGATTATCGTTGGAGCCAATAATGTCTTCCGCCAATTCGCCAACCCGCCTAGGTAAGCTTCTCGGCAATTGTAAATACTGTTCTTTTATCTCTTCCGGGTCGTCTTCACTAGCTTCCCTCATTTGATTAAACGAAAAAGAGGGACTATCATACGTAACTTGATAATTTTGAGCATATTGTTGTTGCTCAGAGCCTTCTGTGGAAATAATCCCAGATTGTTGATCTAATAGATAATCGAATTCTTCTTCCCCAGACACTTCACGTACCCCATATGGATATACGAGTCTTGAGAAGAATGCATTTTGCTCAAATTTAATGAACGCCTGCCTTTTTTCTGTTTTGACATTTCCCTCGAACATATTTAAATCAATTTTTCCATTTTCTTGAATTTGGTAATCTAAACCCTCTGAACGCTCCCAGCCTTTCCCTGTATAAACGTCTTTAGATTCAATTCTCCAATATTGCTTATCCGGAGATAGCGCTTGGAACACAGGAGATTCATCTTGCACAAAAGATCCACCTAATCGAGAATCATCTTCTCCATATCCAACCTTTTGAATGACGGATCCCCCTTCTCCAAAACCAGCATTTTCGGCTGTGCTTTTTATAAACGGTACTGGATCCGGCCATTGCGGATCCAATTTAGGAGAGGCGAATCCTACAGCTGTAGATAAAGAGACGAACAAAATAAGTGGTAGTGCGACTTTCCATAGCTTGCGAAGCCCTTGAAAGGAAATCGCTTCATGCTCTACTTCTTTTGTAATGTTTGACAAGCCTAGCGCTAGTAAAGAAACAATAAAGGTCCGCACAATCGCCTGGTCGGCTTCATAAGCAGTGAACGTATCTAACACTGTCATATAAATAAACGTTAGCAAAACGAACGTAAAAATTCGCTTCGCGACCACGAACCAGTAATATAGCAAATAACTCATCAGCCATAGCAAAATTAAGAATAACGCACTGCGAAATACCGGCGTCATCTCGCCCCAGCTTTGCGACATAATAAGGTCTATATTATAGGTAATGTGCAGATATAAAACAGTAAACCACGGTTTACTAAATAACGCTTCCGATAAAAATAAGCTGTCTAGAATAAATAACATTCCAGCAAGCTTTAGCGGGAAGGAAATCCACCAACGCACCTGAAAAAAAGAAATCAGAAAGCAAAATGCCGCATAAAGCACGAATACTGGAACACTACCCGTATCTGAAATTTCTTCTAACGGACGTAACCATTCCCAAAACAACAAAAACCCACACAGATAGATGATAGACTGATACACTCGCTGTTGAAATCCTAGATTCATTCCACCCATTATGTGCTCACCTCTATTTTTTGCTGAACTAATTGCTCTTCGGTCAACTCATTAATCACGACACCACTTACATTCAGCTTTTGTAGCCAAGCTCTTTCTTCCCCAATCTCTTGCGCTTTCGGATGGACATAAAAGACTACAATTTTTTTGCATTTTTGTTTAAGCTGCTCAATCACAAGCTCTAGATTTTCGTCAAAGTGCGAAACAACTAACATGATCACAACGCCTTCTGGAATATTTCTACTCTCATTCACTACTTGCTTAGAGAATGGCACGCTTGGTACAGCTTGTACCTTCGCTAAATGCGTTTTAATCATATCAAGTTTCCCCGGACTTTGCTGAAACGGGAAAAAGACACGTTCTTGCCCTAAGGATAGAAAAGCCATTCTTGATGAATGCTTTTTTATCGACTCAATCAATGAAGCCGTGATTTCAATACTAGCTTCATAGGCAACCGGATTGAAGTTGTCATGATGTCCACTATGCAACATAACTAGAATACTAGAGCTTTTCTCTTGCTCAAACTCTTTCGTCATAACCGCATTTTTCTTGGCGGTCGTCTTCCAATCAATCCAAGAGAAACGATCCCCTGGCATATATTCCCGGACCCCTGTCACAACGTTTGTATGTTTGACATTCACATTATAGGAAGTGGTAGAGCCTTCTTCATAGCTGCTAACACGCTCTCGGACTACCATTTCGGGTTCGTTTGGATAAACGAGCATCTTACTCGTCACTTCATAGACGTGCTCTTTTTTGATAAAGCCAAATAAATCCCCAGTTTTGATGCGAATCTGACGGAATGAATGTTCTCCGCGGGGTAATTGATCTAGCGTATAGTCGAATTGGATTTCTTTTCGAAACCACGGAAAAGAAACGAGCTTCACGAGACGGTTCTTTCGTAAAGCGTCCCTGTCATGCATCGCTTGATATTTTTGATGATGGGTATCCTTTCGTTGCAACGATAGTGGGATTGTTTCTTCAATAATGCAGTAGTAGATTGGAAATGCGTATCTTCTCGTCAATGAGACTTGAACGTGCACCTGCTCTCCAGCTTTTGTAACGTACTTATCTAATGTCCGTTTCACTTCCCAATTTGAAATAGGGTAAAGCAGCAAACCAGCCATATACAGAAGAACAGGTAAAAAACTATAAAACAAAAACCAGCTTACAAAACCACCTTGAAACATCGCATAAGAGAAAAATAAGACAAACAGAAACAGTATAAATAGGAACTTAGAAGTAAACCCTGCTACCCATTTCATTCACGATATTCCTTTCGAATCGGTACTGGGACGGTGTGAAGTACTTGATCCACTATATCTTGTGACGAAAGTCCTTCGAATTTCGCATCAGATGTTAAAAGAATTCGGTGCGCTAGTACAAATGGAGCAAGATACTGAACGTCATCTGGTACCACATAATCGCGATCATGGATAAATGCATAAGCCTTCGCCGCTCGCATTAAGGCAATTGACCCACGTGGACTAACCCCTAAATAGACAGAAGGATGCTGACGAGTCTCTGTTACCAGGTGCACGATATAGCGTTGAATGTTCTTTTCAATATGAACTTGCTTCACTTGCTCTTGTGTCTCCATTAGTTCCTCTCTCGTCATAACCGGTTCAACTGTTTCAATTGGATGGTGAGCGGAAGTTTTGTCTAGCATTTCTAACTCTTCTGCTTCCGAAGGATAACCCATCTTCAACTTAATCAGAAAACGATCTAATTGAGCCTCCGGTAACGGATAAGTTCCTTCATATTCAATTGGGTTTTGAGTTGCCATAACAAAGAAAGGTTTCTTTAACGGAATCGTGTTTCCATCTACCGTAACGCTCATTTCCTCCATCCCCTCTAGTAGGGAGGATTGTGTTTTCGGTGAGGTACGGTTGATTTCATCCGCTAGTACTATATTTCCTAAAATCGGACCACCACGAAACTCAAACTCTAGCTCTTTCGGATTATATATCGATACACCAGTTACATCTGATGGAAGTAAATCCGGTGTAAACTGTATTCGTTTAAACTCACAATCCAAAGATTTAGCCAAGGTTCTTACGAGCATTGTTTTCCCTACTCCAGGAACATCCTCTAATAGGACGTGACCTCCAGATAAGAGCGCAACTAGACTTAACATGGCTGGTTCTTCTTTTCCTACCATGACCTTGCTAATGTTTTTAAGCACCTTGTTTATTTTCGGATTGAATAGAAACGTTTGTTGAGACATAGACATACTCCTTCCGTTGATAGATACATATTTAAAGAGTTATTAAAGGGAGGACAAAACAGACCACCTTGGATGACTAGTCTAGGGAGGAACTACATGGAGTTATGGTGATAGTAAGGAAAGAAATGGTTGATTGTGTTTTGAACAGCCTCTATTATATATATTTTACTAGATAGGACATAGGATGCAAGCAGTTAGATATGGGAGGGTTGGAAATTTACGGATTCTTTAAATTCGCTTTGTGGCATTTACATCAAAGGAGCGGACGCAGCAGAAGTATATCAGCGTTTTTTCGTGGATATCAGCGGTTTTTTCTGGATATCAGCGGTTTTTTTCGTATATCAGCGAAAATTTTCATATTTCAGCGTTTATTTTTTTATCAGCGGTTATCCACGATATATCAGCGCGCCAGCTAGTAAAAAAGCGCCCTAACCAGGACGCTTTTAACTAGCCAATAATAACACGCTCTGTTGGATAGCGGAACAAATCTTTGCTTACTTTTCCTCTTAGTAAAAATAGGAATGAGAAAATACCGATTCGCCCAACAAACATCAAAAACATAATGACGAGCTTTCCAAAAACGGACAAGTCTGCGGTAATTCCTAAAGATAAACCTGTCGTTCCAAATGCAGAACAGACTTCAAAGATAATCGAAATGATTGGGAATGGTTCTGTATGAGCTAATATAATGATAGAAGCCATACAGAGCATCGTTGCCGTAGATATGACGATAAACGATCTCGTTATATCCTCCTGGTCAATTTCTCTCCCAAAAATCTTAATACTGGAATTTCCTTTAGCATAGTTGTAAATAGCAAGCATCATAATCGCGAAGGTTGTCGTTCGAATCCCTCCACCAACACTACTCGGAGAGGCACCAATAAACATTAAAACACTCAACACCAATTGTGTTGGTATAGAAAAAAGACTAACATCCATTGTCGCTAACCCACCATTTCGCGTGGAAACCGACTGAAACAAGCTATAAAAAAATGTTTCATGCCATTCCTTATTAGCAAAGAAATGATTTCGATCCAAATAAGCGATGGCAATTGTTCCTATTAAAACTAGTCCAAAGAACGTAATCGTTGTAAGTTTAGTAAAAAGGGAAAAGGTATATTTTTCATTTGTATCCTTGTAAACCCCTTTTATTAGCTCTTGAATCTCAATAAGAACTGGAAAGCCAATAGCCCCTAATATTAACAGAATTATGTTTACGAATTGAACAAAATAATCATTCGCAAAAGGAATTAATGAATTTCCAGTAATATCAAACCCTGCATTCGTTGTAGCACTCACCGCCCCAAAAAAGCCTTGCAGGAACGCTTCATACCAAGTATCATAATAACTTAAAAAGTAGGTTCCTAACACGATAGTTCCTACGATTTCTATTGAGATGATAATTTTTAATATTTTCAACATTAGGTTTACAAGACCAGAAAGAGTAGTTCGATTTTGGTCCACTTGGATAAGCTGCCGTTCACGAAGCCCTATTTTCTTTCCGAGCAAAATCCAAATAAACGTTCCTAGTGTCATAATCCCTATTCCACCAAACTGCAACACAACAGCGAGTACGATATAGCCAGCACCGTTAAAGGTATCCGCCACACTTATAACCGATAAACCCGTTACACTTATCGCGCTTACTGCTGTAAAAGCAATTTCAATAAAGCTTAAATCCGCATCCGCTTCATGCAACCAAGGGATGCTTAACAGAATAGTCGATATCGCTACTGCTCCTAAATAAAATAATACGATGAGATGAATCGTGGACAATTGCTTGGAAAGCTTAAATTGTCGTGAAAATAAATTCATATAAGTGCTCCTTGCGTCCTTCAATTATGTTCACCTAAGTTTATCACAAAATACCTATTTCATCAGGTACACTCTTCATAGATACGTTCTTTAATAGTATGGACGAATGAATACTTTATACATTCGTCTAAAATTGCTAATTATTATAAAGTATAGATTGTTATCTTATGAAAAAAAGAGCGAAACTATTCCAAAATACCTATGTTTTATCTCTAATTCGAGATTTTATACTAGGAAAGTTGTTCATAAAAAAAACGATTAAGTGCCTTATTTTCATACAATTTTCACGTTTTTTTCAAATTCCCTTGCGATTTATTGAGTCTATCTTTATAATATGAGGAAAGTCCTAGTATGTAATATGACTGTCTTAGGAGTTGATAGCCTTGGTTGAAGTGAGATCGATAGAGCTTGAAATAGAAAAAGCACGACAACTCATGTATAAGCTATACAATGAAAATAACCAAGATGTTTTGAAAGTATCCCAACATTTAGATCAACTACTAAATGAATTACAAAGACTTCAAAAGCGTGAAAAAAAGGTTAGTTAACTATACATAGAGAACTCAAGGTCGCGAGCCTTGAGTTTTTATTTGCATAAAAAATCACCTAACTCCTCTTGGAAGTTAGGTGATTTTTTCTACTTATGCGCTTTTTTCAACTGTATCATCAAAACTATTCTTTCTACGCACTGCTGTAATCCCAAAGATTATACCAAGAACTACAATGGTAATGATAAACAGCGCAACTGGAGAAGAGATAACATTCACTAAGTTACCTAGGATTAATCCAATTACCCCAAAGTCTGCATCTCCAAATGTTGTCCCCTCAAACCCTAAAGAACCAAGAACCGGGAGAAGAAGTGCAGGTAAGAAACTAATTAAGAAGCCATTCGCTAATGAACCGTAAATCGCACCTTTTCGACCACCTGTTGCATTCCCAAACACGCCAGATGCAGCTCCTGTAAAGAAGTGAGGAACTAGTCCTGGGACAATTACTTTTAACCCTATTAAAGGTAGTAAGAACATGCTAATCAGTCCGGCGATAAAACTAAACATGAATCCGATAATAACCGCATTACCTGCGAATGGGAAAACAGATGGACAGTCTAAAGCTGGTATAGAATTTGGTACCACTTTATCCGCAATCCCTTTAAATGCTGGAACAATTTCAGCAAGAAGCATACGCACACCAGCTAAAATAATATATACACCTGCTGCAAAAGTTAACCCTTGCAAGAAAGCAAATACGATGTAGTTCGTACCGCCACTTAATTCTGCTTCCACAAATGTCGGACCAGCAAATAAAGCAACGAAGAAGAAGAGTAGAACCATAGTTAAAGAAACAGCCACTGATGTATCCCGTAAGAACCCTAACGATTTCGGTACTTTAATTTCTTCTGTAGATTTAGAGTTTTTCCCTACTAGTTTCCCAACTGCTCCAGCAGTAAGATATCCAAAAGATCCGAAGTGTCCAACTGCAAAGTCATCAGAGCCCGTAATTTTTCTTGTAAATGGTTGGAGCATCGCTGGCATCAATACCATAAGAGACCCAAGAATAATTGATCCTGTTACAACCATCATAGCACCGTCAAATCCAGCAGTCGTAAGAATAACCGCAATCATACATGCCATAAACATCGTATGGTGACCAGTTAAGAAAATATATTTTAATGGCGTGATTCTTGCTAATAAGATATTAACCACCATACCGAACAGCATAATCATCGCTGTTTCTGTTCCAAATGACTCTTGTGCTAACGCCACAATCGCCTCGTTATTCGGAATGACCCCTTGCAATTCAAAAGCATGGTCAAACATTTGGCTAAATTGTCCTAAGGACCCTGTTAAAACGTTCGCACCAGCACCTAGAATTACGAATCCCATCACTGTTTTCAATGTACCCGATACCACATCTGCAAACGCTTTCTTCTGCAGCAAAAGTCCAAATAGAGCGAAAAGCCCTACCAGGATTGAAGGTGTTCCAAGAATATCTTTCATTATCAAATCAACCATGTTTTACCCCTCCTTCGTCAAATTTGCTTCTAATGCTTCTTTTAGTTCCTTTTTATCCATGATATTGTTCAGTCTAATAACGTTTCGATTCCCATCCTCAAGGTTCTCAACGATCTCTGTAGAACCAATGTAGTAATCAGCTGGTTCTGTTTTTGCTGTCGTTAAATCGGTATGGGAAACTTCCGCTTCTATTCCTAATTCTCCTAACGCTTTCTTTACGTTCATTTCTACAATAAAACTACTACCTAATCCGTTACCACATACAACAAGAATCTTACTCATGTATTTTTCCTCCTAAGCGTACGAATAGTTTTGAATCAAGCTTGCAGCTTCCTCTACAGACTCTATCGATAATAGCCTTTCAAGACTCTTTTTATCTGATAATAAATCTGTTAACTGGGATAATGCTTTTAGATGTGTCTCGTTATCTATCGCCGCTAAGACAATGATTAACTGGGCAAAATGCTTCTCCTGTTCTGAGAATCTCACACCATCTCGAACAATTAGCATACTCATCCCAAGTCGGTTAACTCCGAACTCTGGCCTAGCGTGAGGGATTGCAATTTTAGGAGCAATAACGACATAGGGACCTAATTCATGAATGTTTTCAATCATTGCCTTTACGTATAAATCAGTAATGTATTCCTTATCTAGTAAGGGCTTGGATGCAAGAGTAATAGACTCTTCCCAATCGTTGACTTGAGATATGATTTGGATCATATCCTTCGTTAATAGTTCATTGAGCATTGGTTTTTCAAACTCCTTTGATGTGAAAGAGTGGTGTTTTTGTTGGATTAATTGTTCTAGCTCGATTTCCAACTGCTTTTCATTCGCAATATCTGCATGCTTGCGAATGACTTCAAGTAATTCCTTGGTTTTCGGACTACTTCGCTCTCTGTTTGTCTTAACGGCACTAAATCTCGCTAAAAGCATTTCTTTTTCCGCATCCGTTAAAATTGGATTAACCATAACAACTGGCGTGTTATTTTCCATAATCGGGGAAGTAGAGAATATAACATCGATGTCGTAGTTGGATTGTTGGTACTGTCTAAGTGACACATTCCCTACAATATCTACCGTTGATAGTAAGTGCTCTAATTGTCCACGAAGAATCGTCGAAGTCCCGATTCCATTCTCACACACAATCAATGCCCGCAATCTACGAACCGGCTGCTTACCTTCACGTTTTAACCAACCACCAAAGTGCATTGCAATGTAGGCAATCTCTGAATCACTAACCTTTTGATGAACAAGGTTTTCTAAATGACTAACCACCTTCGTAGTCAGCTGAAAGATCTCCGGATAGTTCGTGGAAATGGTCTCCGTCAACTCATTTGTAGTCTCTACTCCATACTTAATCCGATAATAAGCAGGCTTTAAATGGGCAAACATCGTTCTTTGGAGCTCTAGTACATCATGAAACATGATGCACGCATAGTTTTGAAAATCCTTTATCATTAATGAAATAACATGTTTTAGTCGTTCCATTTCTTGATTCTTATCGCTATCAATTTCCAGTTTATTCACTTTTGCTCCTAGAACATGCATCGTAACGAAATAGACTTCATCCGAAGGAATCGTTAGATTTTCTTGCTTTGAAAGCTTCTGAATCAGTTTTTCCGCCACTCTATGCTCTTTTGTACTCTTCAGTACACATTTCTCATCGGAGTCAATTCGAACGTTGAAGCCATCCCGAACCCGTTTAATAAGAATTAATACCTGCATCGATAACCAAGACAGTGTTTCATCGGTCAATTCATTTCCAAGCTCCTGTTCCCCATCCAGAAGTAAGGCACGAATCTCTTTCCGTTTACATAAAGTTTCACTGCTACCAAAAAAGATAGTAGGAAATTTCCTTAACACTTCTTCCCACTTCCATTTGAGAAGTAATTGCTCTAGAGAACTTGCTATTGCTTTTCGTATTTCGAACTCGCTTCCTTCCACTTGATAGCCAGTTTTTCGTTGGAAGAATAAGCTTAGTTCAAACGTTTGTTTCAAATAATACGTTATCTCTTTTAAATCATTTGCAATAGTTCCACGGCTCACTTTTGTAAGCTCCTCAAAATCTTTCATAAACAATTTTTCTTTGCTTATGATGACAAGCAGCACTATTAATACATGTCTTTCTTTTTTCGTGTAGTAATAAGTCGGTTCATGCACGTGTCCTAATAGCTGAGAAATTTTTGTTCTTGTTTCAGACTCCAAATAATAGCCTCTTTTAGATGCTCGCTTTACTTGTTCCATTTGGTTATCGGCTAACCAATCGTTTATTTTTTCCAAATCATAATACAAAGTCCGTCTCGATATCCCTAAGGTTTCTGTTAAATATTTGAGGGATATATAATCTTGTGTCTGAGCTAATTTGGATAAAATAATGGTGCTTCTCTCATCCATCATGTCATTCAACTACCTTCGAAGGAGTGCAAATTTTGACTCTTTAAAGCTGATCAACTTGTTGATGTTATTATATAGTGAACAGTCTATGATTGTAAGGGGGTTAGCCATTCAAATGCTGTCACATTGTTTTGTGCAATTTTTGACTTTACAGCATTTGTAAGCATAAAAAAATAGCCTCTATCACGAGACTACCTTTCCTTTAGCTTATTAAACAATCTAATAAAAAAAGCTAAAAACTTATTTGTTCGCTTTAATTTCATCATCAGAATATTAATTCTCACTCTTGACAGCTTCGAACTAATATCCACCAGTTTTTCTATACGAATGTCTTCTTCGTGCAACTCATTTTGTAGCTCTTCTAAACTTTTCATTGCATTTCGAACGTGTTTCAAAGAAGTTTCCGTCAAGTATTTGTTCGTAAATGTTGTGGTAAAAGGCTGTTCCTCTAACAAATCTAGAATATCCTTTTTATTATTTTCAATGTACTTATTGCCTTGATGTGCTTCAATCAAATATCGAACCTCTCGTCGAACCATCTCAATATACCGTTGATAGATTTGTTTTTCATTAGAAAAATCATTTTTCAGCTGTGCTTGGCTTTCCACGATGGAAATAAAAAAAGAAACGACAACCCCCGACACAACTCCAGCAAATGTACCAATCATTAAATCATACAGCATACATAAAAAACCCCTCTAACCCTAGCACTTTCTATAAGGATGGGCAAGAGAGAGCAGAAATATAATTTATTTATTTTATAGCTAGATCTTCCTTTTTTTGCTCATTAGTCCAAAAAATATGGCGCGTAGCCGATGAGGATAAAACAAAAACCTGCTAAAGCGAATATTAGTAATCCTAAATTAACCGGCGTCATATTGTACTTATACGGCTTTATTTCTCCAACATCCTGTCCTGTCATGCCTCTTTGCATGGCACGGTCTACGACATTTTCTTGATGGACATAGAAACTAATAAGCCATATCCCACCGAATATCGTTATCCCACCGAAAAATGCGGTGTCGAGAAACTTCCACTTGAAGATAAATGAAATAATTAGGAATAAAAGAGCTTCAATTCCTATAGTTAGTAAGACCTTTTGACTGTCACGCATCCCATCCCTCCCTTTATTCTATTGTACACAAAGAATTGTGGGTATAAAAGGTTAAAATGGTAAAATATTCAATGTGTATAGTTTTGAAAGCTTTAGCCAAATAGAGAAAAAAGAATCCACTCTCCTCACGAGATGGATTCTTTCCTATTCCTTATTGCTAAACCTGTGCAAACTCTGAAACAATCGCTTCTAATTCCTCTGGCTTGTAGCCAATAGAGCGTTTTACTTCTTGTCCGTTATCATCTAACAGAATCGTAACCGGTACACTTGCGATTTGATACGAGGTAGCCATTTTTGGTGCTTCAAATGGGTTCACTTTTTCTACTTGTATATGGTCATGCTGAGAAAGAAATACCTCAACCATGTTGCAGCTTGGACAGTTGTCCTTCTCAAACTTTAATATCTTCATACTGCATCTCCTTCACTAACTGCTTAAACTCTTCCATAACGGAAGGAACTGGATAGCTCTCATATTTCATTTTAAAAGCTATTTCATTTCTTGGTTGTAAAAAATCTTCGAGGACATCTAATGCCCCACAATAATCGTCTCCATAGTGGGTCTGGCCGCTTCCGAACAGGCCAATCCTTACACCTTGCATGCTTCGTAAAGCATGAACCATTCTTTTAAAATAAGAAGGTGGGTTCCCTCTCCCTATCGTTAATGTGCCGATAAGGACCGTATCATAACCTTTAAAGGTAACTTCCTCAGGACGCATCGTGTTCAAGTCATAAATATCCCATTGCTCTAGGTCTTCAATCGTACTTAACATTGCTTTCGTATTGCCTGTTAAAGAGAAATAGTAGATGGCTTTAGAGGTCAAAGCCATCCCCTCCTTCATGACTATAGTTAATCACGTTGGTTTCAAAGAAATCCGCCTTCGTTGCCCGGTTTTCTCCGTTTTTCTCTCCATAGTTGATAATCCATTTTGATTTTACTTCTTTATTTTCTGTATAAATGTCACTAAGGCCTGCATTACGGCAAATGACATTTGCTAGATACTCGACATAATCGTTATATTCCTTGATCGATAATGTATCAATTTCGCTGAAAAGCTCTGCTGCCCATTCTTTTTCCGCTTCTACACATTTCTTCACAAAGGAAACGGCGTATTCATAATTTTCATCTGTATTGAGGCTAGGATTTTCTAGCATAAGGATTTGCATGACCATGCCATAGAACACGTTGTGCTGTGTTTCATCCTTTTTGATCAGGTTGATCATATTGTTAGACCCTATCATTTTGTTATCTCTAGCTAACGAGTGGAAATACACAAAGCCTCCACTAAAATATAAGCCTTCTAAAATGATATAGGCAAGTAATCCTTCGTATAATACTTGATAAAACTTCTCCGTATTCTCTTCTTCTTTTCCTGCCAAAACATTTTCCATATAATCCACAGTTTCTTGAATTTTATCAATGATAATTTGATTCCGCTTCTTAAGTGTTGCTAATTCCTTCGGTGCATTGAATGCCTGACGCTTCTCACTATCATTTAGCATCGTAGATGTTAAATATTGATAAGAACGATTATGAAGTCCCTCAAAGGACGCAATAAGCTGGATACAACTAGCCACACTCGGATCTGTTGTAATATAGCCTAATAAAAAGTTAAAGCGATTAGCAATGGAATCAAGCTGTGTTAAATAACCCGTGATAACATTAAAGACATACCTTTCTTTTGCTGTAAGCTTTTGTCTATAATCTTTTAAGTCGTCCCCTAAACGGATTTCATCTTCAATCCAATACTCACTAAACATTTCTTTATTAAGCTGTAATAATGCAGGATACTTGAGATCATCCCAATCACAAATTCCACTAGCCTCTCCTCCGAAAATCCGACTAGCACGATTATTTACGTTCCCATTAAACACACGAAATGGTTTTATTGCATTTGCATTCATATCGACAACTCCTACTTTTTATTAAGCCTCACAGAAAATACAACCTTCCGAACGGTCTATCGCATTTGTGTCTGTGTATGTGTAATAAATCGTTTTTAATCCTTTTTGCCATGCCCCAAGATCTAAACGTAGCATTTCACTCGCTTTAATCGATTTATGAATATGCATGTTATGTGAAATCCCTTGGTCAACGTGGCGTTGCACGCTGGATATGACATTAATGGACCACATTTCATCCATTTCAAACGCACTCTTATAAAACCACATAGTACTCGGGCTATAGTTTGGTGGAATCATCGTAACGTTCATCCCAGCCTTTTCTTCTTGGTAAATAACCTCGTACAACGGATCACAGGACGGGGACACGCCTCCCATAATGACCGAGTTACTGCCAGTCGGTGCGACGGCCATCATGTAACTATTACGAACACCGTCTTTCGCTATTTTCTCTTTTAGTTCCACCCATTCCGGAGAATTATAACCACGTTTATCAAAGTATTCTCCCGTCTCCCACTCCGAGCCTTCGAATAACGGATATGCTCCTTTTTCGACAGCTAGCTTATGAGAAGACGTGATAAGAGAAAAAGCATATTTTTCAAAGATTTCGTCAGCAAACTCAGAAGCTTCCTCACTATCCCATTGAATTTGTTTTTCTGCGATAAGTGTTGCTAGCCCCATTGCACCAGCACCAACTGCACGGTATTGATTGTTGGTATAAGTAGCTTGTTGAACAGGCGTACGGTTCAAGGAAATAACGTTATCTAGCATTCTAATTTGGATGTCCGTAATTCGTTGTAAATCTTGTTCTTGTTCTCCAAACACGTTAGGAAGAACGAGAGAATTTAGATTACACGTTACTAAGCCGTCCCCTGTTTTTGTTTGGATAACTACGCCACCTTCTTTAAGCTCATCTGCTTCGAACTTATCGAAATCCATATTCTGAATAATTTCCGTACAAAGATTACTTCCTTTTGGATTCCCTTTATGAGAATTCGGATTCATTCTGGATGCGGTATCACTGTAGTACAAGAATGGTGTTCCACCTGTTTTTCTTGCTGTATAAATACTTGCGTAAATATCCTTTGCTTGCACAACTTTCTTTAACTCTAGGTCCGCTTTTTCTATTTTTCGATAGTTGTATGTGAATGCATGATCCTGTTCATTTGGCTCTTCGCCATCTTTTAGTTTTTTCTTATCATACAAACGGTTTAAATCGATTCCGAGTTTTTTGCTTACTTCATAAGGATCGACAATGGTCCAAGATTCCCTATTCTTCAAACGACGCATGAACTCATCCGGAATACAAACAGCAGTGAAGATCGAATGCGCTCTTCTTTCTTGAGATCCTGTTTTTAAGCGTAGATCTAAGAAATCAAAAATATCAGAGTGCCATAGTGGTAGGTAAACAGATACCCCACCCTTACGTGCACCAAGCTGGTTCACATATTCCGAAATGTTGCTTAACAGTCGCGCTGGGTGAACGACACCAGTGGATCGACCTTTAAACCCACGAATCCAGCTTCCATCCGCACGTAAGTATCCCATGTAGACACCAATACCTGCTCCGTTTTGGCTGAACGTGGAAACATCTTTAATGACATCCATGATTGATTTCAAGCTGTCACCCATCGTCAAAATATGACAAGAGGATAACGTACCTAAAGGCTTCCCACTATTCATTAACGTAGGAGTTGCAAGCCCGATAAAATGATTAGACAGCGCCCAATAGGCTTCTTTCGCAAACTCCATTCTTGTGGACTTCGGTTCATCCTTCATGAGGTATAAAGCCGTTGTCAAAAAACGTTCCTGAGGAAGCTCTAATTGCTCTCCATTATAGCCTTTAACTAGATAATTTTTGTCTAGTAAAAACAAGCCTGGGAATGAGAATAACTTATCTTTATTTCTATCAATCCACTCCCCTGCTTGCTTCAATTCCGACTCTGTATATGCTTCAATGAGCTCCTCCGAATACAGACCATTTTCCGTCATTAGACGAACGAGAGACGCATAATCGCCGTATCCATTGCGGTAATCAAAGCCTCGTTCTTTGGATGCTCGCTTATAAATTTTTCGTAATAACGCAGATGCGGATAAGTATGTATAATAAGGTGTTTCCTTCGTTATGAGGTCGTTAGATTCGCGGATAATGAGATCAAAAAGTCGCTCCGCTTCGATTTCCTCGCGCCCTTTTACTTGTTCGATAATTTTTTGTTTTAGTTCTTGAATAGCTCCCTCTTCAAAATCCTTTTTAGAAGCTTCGACAATTTCATCCACAAATCTATTAAATCTATCATTACTGAAATCTGTCTTTTGGATGTACGACTTTCGATCCTTCGTCACTACTGTCACGTTCCCAACTCCCTTTTCCTTTTTTACTCTGTCTTAGTCCAAACACGAATTAGTAGCATCAAAAAACCGCCATCCTTATCAGTTGGCGGATAAAACGAAGGAAAAAAGACATAGCATCTTCCTTATCCCCTCGTTTTATCTTCTCAATCCCCGAAGAAGTAAAACTACGTTAAAAAGACAGGTTCCTGACTTGTGGTTTGTTCTACTCTGAGTCCTTCCCGTATCGAACCTATACAGTGGTTTTCTCATTTTGTCCCACATACAGTTGCGGGGGCAGTTCTGGCTTTCTACCAGATTCCCTTTTAAGCCTCAGGCATCTTTCTAACACGGACACTATATACAGTATTTAAACTAACATTTACAACAACATATTGTGTTAATTATTCTACTATTCTAGTAAAAAAAATCAAGTAACTTTTGGCAAATATTTATCTTGACATTTTTCGTCATTGTTTTCAAAGTTGTCATATCAGTAGTTCTTTAGCTTATTTTTTTTGAATTTTTTTCGCCCATAAAAAAAACCCTCTTAAAAGAGGGGCTCTGAACATACACTTTACTAAAATGCAGCTGTCCATCCACCATCGACAGTTAAAACTGTTCCATTCACAAAGCTAGATTCATCTGATGCCAAGAATAGCGCTGCCTTTGCAATTTCATCCGGTTGTCCAACACGCGGAGACACTTGATGGGTTAGTCCAGCTCGACTCATTCCAAACTCATTAACATTCTTCATGCTAGAACTAATATTGGTTGCAACTGAACCTGGAGCAATCGCGTTACAACGAATTCCTTTTTGCGCATACATGAAGCCAGTATTTTTCGTAAGTCCGATTACAGCATGCTTAGAAGCGCCGTATGTAGCACCAGCATGCGCACCACTGAACCCACCAGTAGATGCTGTATTAATAATTACACCGCTCTCTTTTTCAAGAAAGACAGGGATTGCTTTACGCATTGCACGCATGACCCCTTTCGTGTTGATATCAAAAAGCAAGTCCCATTTTTCATCCGTAATATCGCCAACTGGTTCAAACCCGTCCATAATCCCTGCATTATTTACGAGAATATCTAACGTGCCATACTCATTGACTGCAGTATCAATCATGTTTTCAACATCTGCTAGTTCCGCCACATTCACTTTTACTCCTGTAGCTGTTCCACCATTTATTGTAATCTCTTCTACTACTTTTTCTACGCCTTCTATGTTTAAATCAGCCAACACTACCTTTGCGCCTTCCACGGCATATAGCTTCGCAATTTCTTTTCCCATACCAGAAGCTGCACCTGTTACAACCGCTACTTTATCTTTTAATCTCACGAAGAATCCCTCCCCAATCGTATTTGGAATCGATTTCACTTTTACACCTTCATTTTAATGTATTATACTTAGTGTAACAATGAGCAAAGGATATACCATTTGTTCATAAACGTATAAGGAAGCTGGGACTTGTTCGATATAAAAGAAAAATGAACAGATTGGCGGTGATTTGTCTATGACAGTTGATCGAAGAATTAACAAATCAAAAATGGCATTAATGGACGCATTAATACTTCTAATGGAACAGTCCCCTTTCGAGAAAATAACGATTACAGAAATCGTTCAACACGCCAATCTCAATCGCGGAACCTTCTATAGACACTATCAAACAAAAGATGAATTACTAGAAGATTTAATAGATAATGTCCTGAATGATTTCATGCGATCCTATCGTTCTCCTTATCAAAATATAGATAGGTTATATGTACAGGAGCTAACGGCATCCAAAATCAAAATCTTTGAACATGTGTATGCTTATTCTAGATTTTACAGTAGCATTGTATCTTCTAATGCTATCCCAGGCTTTCAACAAAAAATATGTGATGTGTTGAAACAGCTTGCGAAAGAGGATTTAGAAATGACACTTGCTAAAAGCGATGTAGAACCAGATTTATTGACGAGTTATTATGCGTATGCCATATTCGGCTTAATTATGGAGTGGATTCAAGCTGGGTTCAAATATACGCCTGCATATATGGCGGAGCAATTGATCCAAATTTTGCATATCCAGCCCGCTGACCCCATTGTTTTAAAACACCATAGTGAAGGAAATGCATAGCCATCTCCTTCGTAAGAGAATGACTTTTTTATAGTTCTGACCGTTTACATTTGTTGCCAATACGGAGTGTAAGTAGGAGGAAAAGAACCATATGTTTTCCTGCTTCCATAAACAAAGAATCCCTCTATAAGATTATCATTTGATGTTATTTTTTTCGCATGAAAAGAGCACCCTTCCATTCAAGAGTGCTCTTCCCCATTCTATCCATTTCGTACATTCGCTATCTAGCCTCTTCTTTTAATGCTGAGATTATATGTAAACGTTTCCTCAGGCGATGATAATTTATACCCTAATGATTGATTATAATTCAAAATCAGCTTCTCTGGTAAATGTTGTTTCGACTCACTAGAAACTAAAAAAGGAATAGAATCAACCATGTACAGATCATCCGCTTCTGTTTTAGAATCTATCCAAAGATAATGGTCTACATAAATGGAACAGCTCCCAACAAATCTTGCTTCCAAACGAATACCTTCATTGGATGCTAAGTCCAGATCTTGCAATGCATGTTTAGCTTTTTCTTTTAGAACTAATTCCACGATTAGGCCTCCTTTTCGTTAAAGGAAATCTACAAAAATCATCTGCTAGAGAACTAAGTTCTCCCTTACATTATAAATCATCATTTAAGTTATAAAAAATGTATAAGACTACTAAAATAGGATGCCTCCGATAAAGACATCCTATTTATATAGAAGTTTATAAGGATTGTTGAACAAGCGTCTTCGCCATCGCAATGGAATACTCCGTTGCCTTTTCCGCGCCAATTAACGGCGTCATCGAAGTGGTACCTTCCAATAACAATGTCATTTGAATTGCTATATCCAATTCGTTTTCTTTCCCTTTCTTCTGGGCTAATTGTTGAAAATACTCAAGTAATTTAGCTTTATGCCCTCTTGCGATCTTTTCAATTTCATTATTCGTTCCTGCATAATCTTCAATCGCTCGTAGAAACATATCACCTTTGTAAGACTCTTCTTTTAACCACCTGCCATGTGCTTCCACTGCCAGGATGAAGGGAGAGTCTGAATCCAACTCAACAGACGAATCCAAATACGACCAATAGCGCTCTTCGCGCTTCTTAAGTACTTCTTCAACCAAATTATCTTTGGAAGGAAAATGATTATAAAGTGTCATCGTTGCTACATTTGCTTCACGAATGATTTGCTTCAAACCTACTCCTCGAAATCCGTGCTCATAAAATAATCGTTCCGCTACCTTAAGTAATGCTTCTTTTTTAGAGGACCCACTCATGCCCAACTTCTCCTTTAATTAGATAGAACACCCATTATACTATAGCGTATCAATATCTTATTTTTATAGTCAACCATTTTCGTATCGCCTTTCTCCTTCGACAAAATTAGACTAAAAATTTGATAGAATCCCATTCTTATGTTAAAACTAGAATGGTCGTTCTACCCATATTTCAGGATTATACAATCTCAGAAAGGTGATTTTTGTGAAAAAAGTAACAAATGTTTTTTGGATATCTTTATTTATCTCTATTATTTTTGTTCTGTGGGGTGCAATCGCACCTAAAAACCTTAATTATGTGTCGACTTCTACCCAATCCTTTTTAACGGATAAATTTGGTTGGTTATATATCTTCTCTGTTACGATATTTCTTGTCTATTGCATTTATTTAATAGTTAGTCGATACGGAAAAATGAAGCTTGGGAAACCAGAGGATCAGCCTGAATACAGCCGTTTATCATGGTTAGCTATGTTATTTAGTGCTGGAATGGGAATCGGAATTATATTTTGGGGATCCGCAGAACCTCTCGTCCATTTTGCTGCTCCTCCTGAAGCAGAGCCTGAGACGATAGAGGCAGCTAAAAAAGCCTTAAGATATTCCGCATTCCATTGGGGTTTTCACACATGGGGCATCTATACCATCATCGCCCTTTCCATTGCTTATTTCAAATTCAGACGAGAAGTTCCTGGGGTTATTAGTGCAACTTTTCAACCTCTCTTAGGAGATAAAGTGAATGGAGTAATTGGAAAAATAATTGATATCATCGCAGTTTTTGCGACCATATTCGGTGTAGCAACTTCTCTTGGACTAGGAGCCTCTCAAATCGGCGGTGGACTTGCCTTTATTTCAGACATTGAAAATACGATGACAACTAAGTTCATCATTATTCTCATTGTGACAGTTCTTTTTATGATTTCCGCATGGTCCGGCATCAGCCGAGGAATTAAGTACTTGAGTAACATAAATATTATTTTAGCAATTATTTTGCTTGTTTTAACGATTATACTTGGGCCAACTGGGTATTTATTCGAAACCTTTGCCAAGACAACTATTTCATATTTTAAAAGTATTCCTGCAGATAGCTTTAGATTCACCTCTAATGATCCTCAGTATAAGCAGTGGATTAAGGACTGGACCGTTTTTTATTGGGCATGGTTTATCGCATGGTCCCCATTTGTCGGAACATTTATCGCGAGAATTTCTAAAGGTCGAACCATACGTGAATTTGTTACCGGAGTCCTTGTCATTCCTACTGTCTTCTGTGTATTATGGTTTGCTGTCTTCGGTGGTAGCAGTCTCTTTCAAGAAACGGAAGGTATAAATAAAGGGTTAACGGACTTAGCTACGGAGGAAGCAATGTTTGGGATGTTCTCTTCCCTTCCGTTTGGTACTATCGTGACGGTTCTAGCATTGGTGTTGATCGGAACCTTCTTTGTAACATCCGCTGATTCCGCCACCTTCGTGTTAGGTATGCAAAGCACAAATGGGAATCTCAACCCTCCGAATGCTGTAAAACTAACCTGGGGAGTCATTCAAGCAGCTACAGCATCTGTTCTTCTTGCGTCAGGAGGACTAGGCGCTTTACAGACTGCTTCCATTGTATCAGCGTTCCCTTTCATTTTTATACTATTGATTATGATTATTTCTTTAACAAAAGCTTTGAGAGAAGATTACCGAAAATAATTTCACCATGGAGGAGTGTATAGTAGACACTCCTCTTTCTTCATGTTTAATCGTTATACGAAACGGGAATTCCAACATTGTTACTTTGCTTAATCTGAAACTGAACCTTTTGGCTAAGAAATTGCAAGTAAGGTTGTTAAACAGAGCAAAAGGAAGAAATTAAAGGAATGCCAAGTACAAATCCCGCCTCAATTAGAATGAACGTTCTATACATTATAGAATGATTGTTTTTACAGTTTGTACTGTTTTTCAAAAAAATTTACCATTAAATAAGGAATGATACTTACTTCTTAGCATGTACTAATGAATGGTTATAACAGAAAAGTAAAAGGGGAGTGCTATAACATGCTTACATCTAAATGGAAAAAAATCGGGGTAGTTGCAAGTGTATCTTTATCACTTTTAGTAGCTGCCGGCTGTGGGGAAGACGACTCTGGTTCGAAAGAATCTTCCGATAGCAACGGTGAAAAGAAAGAAGCGTCTGTTAATGTAGGAAAAGAAATTGATTATACGATTACAGGGATTGAACCCGGCGCAGGAATTACGCAATCCACAGACAATGCTTTAAATGAATATGAAAATCTAGCTGGATGGGAGCAGGAAAAAGCTTCCACTGGTGCGATGTTAACAGAACTTGGGGATGCGATTGATAATGAAGAACCCATTATCGTAGCTGGCTGGACCCCTCACTATATGTTCGCAAAGTGGGATTTAAAATATTTAGAAGATCCTAAGAACGTATATGGAGATGTAGAACACATTGCAACCATCGCAAGAAAAGGGTTAAAAGAAGACATGCCTGAGGCGTACACGATTTTAGACCGATTCAAGTGGGAACCAGCTGACATGGAGGAAGTAATGCTCGCTGCACAAGATTCATCGTTTGAAGAGGCTGCTCAACAGTGGGTTGAAGATAACAAAGACACAGTAGCTAAATGGATAGAAGGTGTGGAAAAAGTAGATGGAACTTCTATTGAGTTAGTCTTAACTCCTTGGGATACAGAGCGTTCATCCGCAAATGTTGCTAAGATTGTACTAGAAGACCAAGGATATGATGTTACGTTAACCCCGGTTGATCCGTCTGTTATGTTCCAAGCGATTGCAACAGGGGATGGGGATGCTTCACTAGCCCCATGGATGCCAGTAACACACGGAGACTTTTATAAAAAATTTGAAGGTAAATTCGAAGACTTAGGTGAAAACTTAGTAGGTGCTAAAATCGGACTAGTTGTACCAAAATATATGGATATTGATTCTATTGAAGATCTTAAGCCTGCAGAATAAACATTATAAATCAAAAATACTCCCCTAAAGGGGAGTATTTTCATTATTGTAAGCTGCGTACTACTTCGTCCTTTACTTCCACTCCAGCCGCTTCTAATTCTTGAATTTTGTCAGCAAATTGTGGTAAGTGGTTTTTATGGGCAAGTAGTAATTCATGTAACACATGAATAGCTGTTTCCCCACTAGGAATTAGCGGATTAATAATAAATGCTTGCAATAATATACCGTAGTCACCCGTTACAGCTGCCTCTTCCACACACAGTTCCATATTCTTCATAAGCTGTAACCACCCTTTTTGCGCTGGCTCCAAGGAACCGAAAGCAATTGGCCTAGCACCTGCCGCACCGATGTATGCTGTTACCTCTACTACATCCTCAGGATCAAGATCAGGAACCGCGCCATCGTTTTTCGTAGAAACCACAATTGGTGTATTTTTATTTGCATAAATAGATGCAATCGTTTCGCAAGCAGCGTCTGAATAGTAGGCACCACCACGTTTAGCGAGCTGCTCAGGCTTCTCGCTTAGAGTAGGGTCTTTGTACAATTCGAATAGTTCCGCTTCTGTTTGTTTAACCTGTTGTGCTCTCGTCCCTACATTAGGGTCGTTATATTCTTCTAACATATGATTCAACATCTCTTCTGAACGGTAATAATAACGATGATACCCACATGGGATAAGATTCATCTGTTTTAATTGTTCCTTGAAGAACGGAACACCATGAATATTTGCTGGCATGCCGTTTTCTTCATCATACATCTTATCAATGATTTGCCCCGTCACGTCATTCCCAGCTAAATCCTGCACTCGATGCCAGTGAAAATGATTTAATCCCGCAAATGAATAGATTAATTCCTTAGGGTCTTTTTCTATTAGTTTCGATTCGGTCATCATAGCCATAACGGGAACATTACACAAACCGATTACTTTTTCCCATCCGCCATAACGAATGATGGCATCCGTCACCATTCCACTTGGATTTGTAAAATTGATGAGCCAAGCATTTGGACATAGTTCCTTCATATCTTCCACAATATTTAAAATGACAGGAATCGTTCTTAGTGCCTTAAAGATTCCACCAGCCCCATTCGTTTCTTGACCTGCCATCCCATAGGACAATGGAACCCTCTCATCCTTAACACGAGCGTCTAATAATCCCACTCGGAATTGAGTTGTAACAAAGTCCGCATCCTTCAATGCTTCTCTTCTATCTAACGTTAAGTGAACTTTCACATCGTAAGGAGAAGCATCCCACATACGCTGAGCCATTTCCCCTACAATATTCAGCTTTTCTTGTCCTTCTTCTATATCCACAAGCCAAATTTCTCTTATTGGTAACTCCTCATACCTTTTAATAAACCCTTCCATTAATTCTGGAGTGTAGCTACTTCCTCCACCAATGGTTACGATTTTAACACCTTTTGTCATCACAATCTCCTCCTCTTCAAATCTATTATAAAAAAACATGAAAGCGATTCAATATGAGAGAGAGATTATCATTTGGCATTCGCAAATTCGTTTACAAAATTACGCAATTTTTGTAAATGGCATTCACAAAAGGTACTATTAGAGTAGTAAAATTGTTCTTACAAATTCCTGTGGTGGTGAAGTCTATGCTATTGACGGAAAAAATGAAAGAGGATCTATTTTCTCCCTCTGAACAAGCAATCATTGATTATATGTTTGAACAAAGAGAACTGATTGAACATAAAACGGTAAAACAAATATCGAACGAAACCTATACCCATCCTTCTACCCTAATCCGCGTAGGAAAAAAGCTTGGTTATAACGGTTGGACGGAGTTAAGGGACACGTTTCTAGAGGAAATTGACTACTTGAATCGTCACTTTAATGACATTGATGCCAACTTTCCCTTCCAGGAACAAGATAATGTTATGACAATCGCCAACAAGATGGCGCTATTGAATCAAATGACCATTGCAGACACCTTGTCATTGATTAATACCACCGATTTACAAAAGGCTACTACATTATTAAAAAAGGCAAAAACGATTAAAATATTTTCTATCCATAATAATCTCATTCTCTGTCATGACTTCAAATCCAAGATGAATCGAATTGGTAGAAAGGTAGAATTAGCCACGCTTGATCCAGAATATGAAGCAGCAAATTCTGACGCCGATACTTGCGCTATTATTATTTCGTATAGTGGCGAAACCAAAAATACGATTAATCTTATCCCAATGCTACAAAAAAGAAAAACACCGATTATTGTATTAACAAGTATTGGAGATAATACACTCTCCGAATATGCAGATTGTCTATTTCGAATTACTACCAGGGAAAGGCTATTTTCTAAAATAGGAAGCTTTAGCTTGAATGACTCCATCTGTTTCATTTTAGACGTACTCTATGCCTGTGTATTTTCAGAAGATTATCAGCAGAACTTGGAGTATAAAATTCGTGTTTCCAGGTACTTTGATCGGAGGAAGAGTTCGAATAAGATTATGGAGGAGTTCAGTCAAGAGGAGGAATAACAAAGACGGATTATACGGACATTCCCCACTAAATTTACTTTTATTTATGGTAAAATGAATACTACTTTCAAACTAGAAGGTGGAGAATAATTTATTGTCTCCACCTTCTAGTTTTCAGCTTAGGAGTGGAAATAATGAACAAAAAAGACATAGCACAGATTCGAAGACAATTTAAAATAGATAATGATTTACTAAAAATCTCGGACATTTTTAACGTATATATTATGAAGGAATCGAGCGACATCTACCATCATGAAAGTCAGCCTTTCGAAATGCTAGACCGTGAGCAGCAGGAGCTATTTATGAACAACTTCAAAAAGTTGCTTGGAGGTCAATTAGATGAAAAGCTTTTTGAATTAAAGTTTCAACGGGACGCAGAAAATAACAGTCAGCTCATCTTACATCAAGGGTTACTTAGCAGTGAGACAGAGGACTGGAAAGAGCACATGCTCAAGATTGTAGCTAAAATGCTGGCGACGAGACAATACGAGAAGGATATTGTTATTACGTTTATTCGTGGCGAGTACTTAAAACCAATGAAGCGCCGAAATGAAGAATCCGAGGAAAGTGATCGTGATTCTGTATACTCTCACCCTTTTATACTGTGTAGCTTAAACAATACACAGGAACCGAAAAAGGAATTGCTGTTTGACTATGTAGAAAAAGAGTTTAAGTACAACTTCGTGGTGGATCCGATTATAAATCTAAATGCTCCACTTGCGGGGTTTCTGTTCCCTTGCTTTACTGACAATGCCGCAGATGTAAATCACGTTTTATATGCAGCCGGAAAGGTGAATGAGCCTGACCTTTTATTCATTGAAGAAGTGTTGAATGGCGAAGAAACAATGACCGCACAAGATGACAAAATTGTGTTTGAGGAAATTATTAAGGACGCAACTGGTGACCAATTAAATACCTCTACCCTGCATAATGTGTATGAAGAGATTAACCGTATGATGGAGGAAAATGAAGAAGAAGAGCAGCCAAAACTAGATTCCAAGGATATTGAACGTGTTCTAAAGATGAGTGGTGTGGAAGAAATCAATCAAGAAAAAGTAGATACAGCCTTTCAAAAAGTGATTGATGATGACAAATATGAAATAAAGGCTAGTAGTGTCCTACCGAAGTACAATTCAAAATCGATTAAAATTGATACGAAAATTGCCAAGATCTCAATTAGTCCTCAAGATTTACGATATGTAAAGCAGGTTCACCTTAGCGGGAAACGTTATTTAATGATTGAAGTGGAGGACGATACCGTCATTGAAGGATTTAGGATGATTCCGGAGGCTTTTGGCGGGAACTCGTGACCGGGTTTCGGCAGTAACTTCTGAGTATCAATTAATAGATAACACACAAAAACGACTGCCGTGTGAGCAGTCGTTTTTGTGTCCCATTTTTAGTGGGTATTATTTTTTGGCGTTGATTTGTAAAGTAAATCACCTTTATTAGAAAACGCTCTAATATTGATAAGAAGAGATATCTCCCTATCAAAACCATCATAAACTTTCCTAATAAAAGATTAGGCTTATCAGTCACTTTATAATAATCCTAATACAATGGCTCTTCGAAAAACGAAGTGTAGGCAACAAGTGTAGTTTATTTTCATTACGATAAAATACATGCGTCTCCGTTTGATTTAAACTTTCATTAGAACTATCAATAAAGTAAACCTTACTATTCAATACTTCGTGAATAAAAAGTGTATCGTCATAAAATTCTTTATTGGGATACATTTCTTCTATTGTATGAAGGAAATCAGTATCGTTTATCCGTTTAAAAAATATCAAATACAATACGATTCCTATAAACAAGAAGAGTATGGACCTACACCAATACTAGAGATTGAAACGAAAGACCACGCATGGGCGTATCCAGCTCGAAAGCTAACCTCTGTATTAGTAGGGAGTCCCGTTGGCATAAAAAATGCATACCGATTTTTTATATAAATTTGCTAAAAATTTCGGCTTATTCTCTTATGTTCTGACCAAAGAACATATCCCAACCATATAAAGGCTATTCCCATAAAAACTGCTAACATTCTATCGTATGGATGAGGAATTATGGCAGCGGCAAAGGTGACCACAGCGGCGAAAGAAAGGAAACCACCTGCCATACGTGGGAAGATTCTTGCACGATAAGTTGCGATTCCAAGCAAGAGTCCTCCGACGGAATACAAAACCGCCGCAATCGGTGCTAATAAAGGGAAAATCCCTAAATTCACTGTGCTTGTGGTTCCACCAAAAATCCCTACTATTCCTTCTACAAACTTAGGAGCATCCGCTGTAAGTAACGGTAAAACAAAAGCCTCGTTAAAACTAAAATTCATAGAGATTAGCCAAAATAGACTAAATAAAATATAACCAATTAGTCCAAGCCCGCCTGCTTCTTCTACTTGCCTCATATAGATTCCTGTAATTCCTATAAGACTGAAAAGAGACATAATGCTCGTAACACATGCAACTACGACCCATATGCTTGTGCTAACAGAAGATATATGATCCTCTGGATGAATAAACTGAATACATATATATAGTATTCCTGCCAAAATTGCAAAAAGGCCTGCCAATCGTAATAAACTATTTCCTGTAATTCTTCGTTTTTTTTCATTTTTATTATTCATGTGATTCCCTCCATTTAATATACTTATTAATAATTAAATACAATTTTTATCAACAACCCTAGTTATTGCAGAATTAAACGTCTTATAGTAAGTTAAGGATGCAAGAAGTTGACTATATGTTTGAAATTAGGTGATGAGATGGAACATTATAAAGTAATTGAAGAATCGTTATTGCATATTGAAAACAATTTGCAACAACCGTTATCATTGGAATCTGTTTCAAAGACCTTCAATATGTCTAAATACTATTTTCATAGACTATTTTCTGCAATAATGGGTTGTTCATTAAACCAATACACTTTATCTAGGAGATTAAATGCATCTGTTCAATACATTCAAAGCGGAAACTTATCATTAACTGAAATTGCGTATCAGCTTAACTTTGGAACTCCTTCATCCTTCACTCGCGCTTTTAAAAGCAAATATGGCATCTCCCCAAGCACTTTAAGAAAAAATGGAAAGACCATTGCCCTGGAAGACATTCCTCCCGTAATTAAACGACCAATTAAAAACATTAATGGAGATATCGTCGCCGATTTTACACTAACAAATTTTAAAACAACCCAAATCAGTGGGATAGCATTCGAAGTTGATTTAGCAGAAAGTGATTTTAAAGAAAAGATTCGGTCTTATTCAAGAATGCTCGTCAACAGCATCGATGAAACCATCAGTAGCTCTTGTTTTGTCATCTATTCCAATTGCCAGCCAAACTCCACTAGGTTCAAGGCTCTAGTCGGGATTCCACAAAATCTAAGTATCAATCAACCAAATTATTTCACAGTAGATGTCCAACAATTTTTTTGTGCTAAGTTTAAATATTATGGTGACCTACTGGATATAGGTGATGTTTTCATTACGGACTTCGCAAGATTTTTAAAGATTTCACAACAAGAAACAGAGGAATCCGATATTGAACTTATTCAAGTGTTTGAAGATATTCATAACCTTGATTCTCCCTATCATATACACGTACCAATTAAAAAACTCTCCAGTGATGACGTTGGTTAATGTCTGACACCTCCAATATGGTTAAAAGCTTGTTATTTAATAAGAAGGATACCATCACAATTGTAAAGAGACCTTCCAAATCTTGCTGTAAATCGAAAACAAGCTAGTTTTCTTACCAGGATCCATCTGCAGTATAAACCCGTCTATGTAACAGTCTCCTTACAAATTACCCTCCATATAAAAACCTCAACAAAATCATTCTTGACACGTTAAGCTATTCTGCGTTACTATATACCAGTAATAAGTATTACTTAATACCAGTGTTACAGATGACGTAGAATTTCGTGACACATTAAATGGGGGATAGATTTGGAAAATATCACAGAAATGCTAAAAGGGGTTCTAGAGGGATGTGTGCTTGAAATCATCAGTCGTGGTGAAACCTACGGCTATGAAATTACGCAGCAGCTTCGTGAACTAGGTTTTACCGATGTGGTGGAAGGGACCGTTTATACAATTACCATGCGGCTTGAAAAACACAATTTGGTGAACATTGAGAAAAAGAAATCCACTGTGGGACCTCCGAGGAAATTTTATACCCTCAACAAGGCAGGTCAAGAGCAACTAGAGGTTTTTTGGGAAAAATGGGGTTTCATCTCAAGTAAAATGGACGAATTAAAAACAAAAGAATTAAAAAGGAGAAGATAATATGAGCTTTATTGAAAAAATCATCGGAAGTTTAGCTGATAAACGAGAATGGAAAGAGATGGAGGCACGGGCGAAGGAGCTCCCGAGTGAGTATTTCAACGCATACAAAGCTATTCAAAAATACATGTGGACCTCTGGTGGTCTCACTGATTGGAAGGACATAAAGCGGATCTTTGGTGGCATACTGGACCTTTTGGAGGAAGGTGCTGCAGAAGGCAAAAAGGTCACTGACCTTACAGGTGAAGACGTTGCCGCTTTTTGCGACGAATTAGTCAAGGACGCCAAAACTTGGAATGATAAATATCGTGCTAAGTTAAATGATACGATTAACCGTGACTAACGATGAGAAGCTTCTGCTGTTTTCTTTTCATATAAACAAGGAGCAACCCCCAATCATTATAGAGCTTGCTCCTTGTGGAAATTCAAATAGATATACGGACTGAATAGTTGTCTGAAAGTAGCGTGGAGCGCCCCTGCCTATTCGGTTTATTTTTTAAACCAGTAGTAAGTAATACAGATTATCGGTATGACTAAATAGTAGTGCGAGAAAATGATATTTTCAAAGTGAGAAAGTAGCTTGCTGAACTTTTATGAAGGAGGAATTAATGATGAGTAACAATGTAGCGATTTCTGTTAAAAGGTTAAAGAAGTCCTTTAAAGATAAGGAAGTATTAAAAGGGGTGGATTTTGAAGTAAGACGGGGTGAAATATTTGCGCTACTGGGCTCAAATGGAGCGGGCAAAACCACATTGGTTAACATCCTCTCGACATTGATGAAATCGGATGGTGGTAAAGCAAGTATTTCTGGCTTTGACGTCCACCGTCAACCGGATCATGTGCGACAAAATATCAGCCTGACGGGGCAATTCGCAGCTATAGATGGCATGCTCACCGGGCGTGAAAACCTCATACTAATTGCCAAATTACGAGGCGTTTCCAATCCCGTTCAGGTTGCCGACAATCTACTTACAAAATTCAGCCTAACAAACGCGGCCAATCGTAGGGCAGATCAGTATTCCGGTGGGATGAAACGCCGACTTGATATTGCCATGAGTCTTATCGGAACACCAGCTGTCATTTTTCTTGATGAACCGACCACTGGGCTTGATCCCGAGGCGCGGATTGAAGTATGGAATACCGTGAAGGAGCTCGCCGGCGGTGGCACCACCATATTATTAACGACCCAGTATCTGGAGGAAGCAGAACAATTGGCGGACCGTATTGCCATTTTGCATGGTGGCAAAATTATCACCACTGGTACCTTATCTGAACTGAAGGAGATGTTCCCTCCAACAAAAGTAGAATACATGGAGAAACAGCCGACACTGGAGGAAATCTTCCTCGAAATCACCGGCAATAAGGAGGAGAAATAAATGAAACATAAAACTGGAGTATTACTAGGGCGTTTAATGCGCAATATCATGCGAAGTCCGGATACGATTATTACGGTAGCGATTACGCCAATTATGATGATGCTACTATTCGTCTACGTATTTGGCGGCGCTATAGAAACAGGAACGGATAACTACGTTAATTATTTATTGCCGGGTATCTTGTTGATGGCCATCGCATCCGGTGTCGCCTACACTTCCTTACGGTTGTTTAACGATGTAAAAAGTGGACTGATGGCACGCTTTATTACGATGCCCATCAAACGCTCATCGGTATTATGGGCGCACGTACTAACTTCGTTTGTTTCTAATGCGATTACTGTCCTTATCGTTATTCTTGTCGCGCTCTTGATGGGTTTCCGCTCTACCGCTGATCTCCTGGATTGGTTGGCCGTAGCTGGCATACTAGGATTGTTTACACTGGCACTAACATGGCTTTCGGTCATTCCTGGGTTAACAGCTAGATCTATGGAAGGTGCAACTGCCTACTCGTATCCACTTATTTTTCTACCATTTATCAGTTCCGCATTTGTTCCAACCGAAACCATGCCTAAAGTAGTTCGTGCATTTGCGGAGAACCAACCTGTAACTTCCATCGTTAACTCCATACGGGCCCTCTTATATGAAGGGAATGTTGGAAGTGGTATCTGGATTGCGCTTTCGTGGTGTATTGGTATTATGGTTATCTCTTACTTCATTGCTAGTAAAGTTTTCAAACGCCAATTAGGATAAGTACAATTGCATACTAAAAACATGATATAAACACAAGAGGTTTTGTTTTATTTTAATACTTTCCACATAGCCATTCTTTCATTCTCGTTTTCCATATATAAATACAGCAAAAAAGCGTTCCCTAGCAGGGAACGCTTTCCTAAACTTATAGACTCTTAAAGTTCTTCTCCATTTGTAGCAATCACATTTTTGTACCAGAAGAAGGATTTCTTTCTACTACGCTCTAGTGATCCACTACCATCATCATGCCTATCTACATAAATAAATCCGTAGCGTTTAGACATTTCACCAGAGGACGCACTTACTAAGTCAATACATCCCCAAGCTGTGTAGCCCATTAATTCCACACCATCATCCACAGCTTCGCCCATTGCTTTGATGTGTTCTCTTAAATAATTGATACGATAATCATCGTTAATGCTGCCATCTTCTTCTACTTTATCGTACGCACCTAACCCGTTTTCTACAACGAATAAAGGAACTTGGTAGCGACCATACAGTTCATTTAAAGCGATACGAAGACCAATTGGGTCGATTTCCCAACCCCAATCACTCGCTTTTAAAAATGGATTTTTCACGCCACCAATTAAGTTACCTTGACCAATTTCTTCAGGCGTTTTAGTCTTTTTATCTGTACGTGACATGTAGTAACTGAATGAAATGAAATCAACGGTCCCTTGTTTAATTAACTCCAAATCTCCATCTTCCATTTCGATATTAATGTTATTTTCTCTGAAATAACGATCGATGAAGCTTGGGTATTCGCCGCGAACTTGTACGTCCCCACAGAAATTATTGAAAATACGTGCTTCCTCTTGTGCATATAATACATTTTCAGGGTTACTATCAAAGGAATAGACAGGTGCATAGATCAACATACAGCCAACCTGAGAATCTGGCATGATTTCATGCGCTAGTTGGACAGCTTTAGCACTCGCAACAAATTGGTGATGAAGGCCTTGGAAGCTGTCTTGAAGACGCGTTTCTTCTTTTTCAGGGGAGAAGCCAAGCCCGAATAATGGCATATGAGTAGCACCATTAATTTCATTAAACGTTAACCAATACTTCACTTTCCCTTTGTAACGATTGAATAGAACAGTTACATAGCGCTCAAAAAATTCTACTAATTTACGGTTTCTCCAACCACCATATTCTTTGATTAAATGAAGTGGTGTTTCATAGTGCGCGATGGTAACAAGTGGCTCGATATTATGTTTTGCTAGTTCGTCAAATACACGATCATAAAATGCTAATCCTTCTTCGTTCGGCTCTAGCTCATCGCCATTCGGGAAGATACGAGACCATGCAATACTCATACGGAACGTTTTGAAGCCCATCTCGGCAAATAAAGCAATATCTTCTTTATAACGGTGATAGAAGTCAATACCTTCATGGTTCGGATAATGATATTTGGATTGGTCGATTTCAAAATTAAAACCTGTCGATGATAAAAGCCCTAACCGATTTTCTTTCCCACCTGGTAATACATCTGCTAAGTTAAGCCCTTTTCCACCTTCTTGGTAAGCACCTTCTAGTTGGTTCGCAGCCGTTGCGCCACCCCATAGAAAACCTTCTGGAAATTTTACTGCCATTTGTCATCACCTCAACGAATAATGTATGAATCTTCTCTTTTATGAAAGAGAGTAACAGACTATTACCAATAAAAAAACCTAAATTGCTTGAAAAACAGAAGATTCCTCTTCCTTTTCTAAGCAACTTAGGTTTTGCCTGCTCATCAGTAACAATCCATAAGTTATATTTAATTTACGACTCTAATATAGCATTCCACCCGTGAAATGTAAAGGTTTTCTACTTAGGTCTATTCCTCTTTTCCAAAGTGATTACTTGATGACGGTAAGCAAACGATCGCCTATCGTAGTGTTCTCCTCATCCCCACTCATTACGTCTAAGTACTCGTATGCGTTCGTTATGACGACTGGCGATGTAACATCAAACCCTTCTCCTGTTATCCCCTCGATATCAAACAGTCCTAGAATTTGCCCATGCTCCACTCTATCTCCATGCTTTACCTTCATATCGAAAAACTTTCCTTCTAGCTGTACGGTATCAATCCCAATATGGATTAATACCTCTATGCCTGCATCAGAAGTTAGGCCAATCCCGTGATTCGTAGGAAAAACAGAGGTTACGGTTCCACTAAACGGAGCATGCAAGTATCCTTCAATCGGGATAATGGCGACTCCCGGCCCAACCGCTTCCGAGGAAAACACATCATCGTTGACATATTCTAGGCTAATAACCGCTCCAGTTAATGGACTCAACACAATGGAGTCATCCACTTGCTTATTTACGGTTTCAGAGTGGTCTTCCATTTCCACAACCATGTCATGTTCGATTTGTTCTTCTAAGCCAAAAAAATATGTACCGATCATAGCAAGGAAAAAGGCAATAAAAACGCCAAACAAAAATAACACGAATCCTTCCCCAAAAAATACAGGTAAGGTCGTGATGCCAGGCAAGCCTACTGATTTCGAGGAAGCACCTGAAACCCCCACTATCGCTCCCCCTATTGCTCCCGCCATACAGGCAATAAAAAAAGGCTTTTTAAATCGTAACGTAATCCCATAAATAGCCGGCTCTGTTACACCGAACAACCCTGCGATTGTTGCGGGCGCTGCAATGGCCTTCACCCTTTTTTGCTTCGTTTTAAGCCAAACTCCTAAGGCTGCACCTGCTTGCGCAAGGATGGCGGGCGTAATCATAGCTGTAAACGTATCTTGACCAAACTGACTTAAATTATTTAATGTAATCGGAACAATTCCCCAGTGAATTCCAAAAATAACCAATACCTGCCAGAAGAATCCGGACAATGCTCCTGCAACTAATGCACTACTATCATACACATAAGAATAGCCAACTCCGAGCCACTCACTAGCGGTATTTCCAATTGGTCCAAATACGAGGAGTGTCAAAGGCACCATAATCGCAAGTAATGTAAGTGGAGTAAAAAATCTTTTTATCGTTTTTGGATACAGGTTATTCAGCACAAGCTCTAACTTGGACGTCACATAAATCGCAAGAATAATAGGAATAACCGAGGTTGCATATTTCATTAAAACAACCGGAATCCCGAAGAATGACATATCTAATTCCAGATTATACGCGTCTACGATATCTGGATAAAACAAGGCTCCAGCGATGGCAACCGCAACGTGCGGCTCCGCTTCAAACTTCCGAGCTGCTGTAAAAGCAAGATGGATTGGCAAAAAGTAAAACAGGCTATCTGCTGCCGCATGCAAAATAACATACGCTCCATCCGCTTCTGTTAACATCCCTAAAGACACTGCGAGGATTAAGCATCCTTTTAAAATACCAGCACCAGCCATCGCACCTAATAAAGGAGTGAATATACCCGAAATAAGATCAACCGCTTTATTTAATAAAGATTCTTTCTCATCGCTTTTTGATTTTTGAGAAGCATGACCTTCTAACTTTGTTAGCTTTAACATTTCCCGATACAAATCATTGACTTCCGTTCCCACTACTATCTGAAATTGACCCGCTATAAACATCACCTGAATCACACCAGGTAGCTTCGTGATGTCCACTTTATGAATTAGATCGTTATTCTTGAGTTTGAATCTTAGCCTTGTTGTACAATGGCTTAGGGAAATAATATTGTCTTCGCCTCCAACATGGCTCACAATGTCTTTGGCAAGCTGTTCGTAATCCATTGCCAAGCCTCCTTTAAATCCTGCTTTTATTTTAGTGATGTCCTATCAAATTGTCACTGTATACGATAAAAAACTAAACTGATCTACTCTGTACGCCATTAAGCTTCTGTACAGAACAGCCAATTTAGTTTCTACATGATATAAAAAGATAACAATTATTTATTAGTCCACTCTTGACGGTGTGTAACACGATGGATATGCAGCGTTAAATAAATTTTTTCATCGGATGAAATGTCCCAATTATATGTCTTCGCCACATATTTAGCAATCTTTTCACTACAAAGATATGCTTGCTTGTATTTCTTTTTAACCTGCTCAAATAAAAACTCATCTGTCTGACTTTCCCGTTCGATTTCTTTCCGAACGAAACGCATTGCAAAGAAACGAAGGTGTGTAAGAAACCGTTCATAATTAATAGAGTTTTCATCGAGTTTCATATGAAAGTGATATTTTACAATACTTAGGATACTATCTACCATTTTCGTGACTTGGATCGCAGCGTCCATATTGTCACCTGTTAACTGACTATTTACGAGGTGAAGGGCTATTAAACCTGCTTCATCCTCCGGAAATCGAACCCCTGTCTCTTCTTCTATAATATCCAGGGCATTAAGGGCAACACGAAATTCATCTTTATAATATTTTCTTATTTCCCAGACGAGTGGATTCTTGAGTTCGATTCCTTCTTTTTGTCTACTAACGGCAAAATGCAAGTGATCTGTCAACGCAACATACAGATAATCATCTAATTTATACGATAATTGCGACTTGGCATAATCCAAAATACGGTGCGAAAGCTCTAGATACTCTTCTGGCGTATCCACAAGTAAATCAGCTAGCTTTTCAGACAGGCCCTGATCCTCTAAGATAAACTTTTTCTCAACCTTTTCCACATCAACAGGCTCTCCGACTTTCTTCTGAAACGCTAATCCTTTCCCCATTACTACCATTTCTTGTTGCCGATCATTTTCCGTCAACACGACGTTATTATTAAACACTTTTTTGATTTCCATGTAATCAGCCCTTGTTTAAAAAGATTTATACCTATAGAAATACTTTAGCATTGTCCGAACTCTTTCTATTTTATAATGAAAAAATAAAAAAACCCAAATCAGTATAAAGAATATCGAAAAAATGAAATATTCTTCTACAAATTTAGGTTTTGCCTGCCTAACAGTAACAATCCAACTATATAATTGTAAACGGTTACCTTCTTTATCCTTTTATACCATGCTTAAAGAATACTGTCAATGACCTAGGGCTTTTTCCTCATACAAATAGCCCCCAAATTGGAGGCTATTTCATCTAGAATACTCAACCGTTTGCGTTTATTTATCTAAAGTGATTAACAAATCATTCACTTTTACGTCTTTTTCTTCTGTTGTTGATAACGAACCATAATTTGCATGGTTAGTCACAATAACTGGCGTTGTCAAAATATATCCAGCTTCTTTGATCTTTTCTACATCGAATTCTACTAGTAATTGACCAACATCGATGCGGTCCCCTTGCGTGACGTGAGCCGTGAAGTGTTTCCCTTCTAAGTTGACCGTATCCATCCCGACATGGATTAATAGCTCAGCACCGTGATCCGTTGTAATACCAATCGCATGATTCGTTGGGAATAGTGCAGAAATAGTACCAGAAGTCGGCGCAACGACTTTACCCTCTGTTGGTTCAATGGCTACCCCTTTTCCTAACAAGCCTGATGCAAAGGTTTCATCTTTAATCTCCGCTAATGCTTTCACTTCACCAGTCAATGGAGATGTTATCTCTTCTGTTTTCACTTCCACAGCTTCTGTTTTTTGTGAAACCGTAGTTGGTGCTGCCGCTTCCTCGTCTCGTTTTAAACCAAATAGGTATGTTAAAACAAAGCCTAGGATGAATGCTACTACGATGGAAATAATCATACCCCAGAATCCTGTATCCATTCCTTCTGGACCAATATATGAAGGAATACCGAAGATTCCTAATCCACCGATGATGTACCCTTTTGTACCTGCTAATCCTAATATTGCACCACCAACTGCGGCTGCAATACAGCTAATGATAAATGGTTTTTTCTTAGGTAGTGTAATCCCGTAAATTGCCGGCTCTGTTACACCAAAGATACCAGAGATGAACGCCGGAATACTAAGCTGCTTGGTTTTTTGTTCTCTTGTTTTCAACCATACTCCTAACACGGCACCTGTTTGCGCAAAGGATGCTGCGAACATCATCGCTAGGATTGGGTCATAGCCTTGTGTAGATAAGTTATTAATTGCAAGTGGTACAAGACCCCAGTGTAAACCGAAGATAACGAACACTTGCCAGAAACCACCAATAATAATACCTGCAATTACTGGACTTAGGTTAAAGGCAGCGTTCACCCCTAGCCCTACTAAGTTCCCTGCCCAAGTTGCGACTGGACCGATGATAAGGAACGTTAATGGCACAACTACTAATAATGTTGCAAATGGAACTAAGAATGTCTTAACGACATCAGGAATCGTACGTTTAAAGAACTTCTCTACTTTGGAAGCAAAGTATGCTGCTAAAATAATCGGTATAACCGATGAAGAATACGTCATTAAAATGACTGGAATCCCTAAAAATTCAATATGAATAGCTGATTCAAATACAGTACCTGAAAATATGGTATAAAGCGGATCCCCTGCCGATACACCTACAATGTCTGGATACACTAATGCCGCACCAATGGCCATCCCGATAAACGGAGAACCACCGAACTTTTTAATCGCTGTATACCCTAAGAAGACTGGGAAGTAATAAAATAACGAGTCCCCAACCGCATTAAGAATTTGGTACGTCCCGGACGCTTCTGTTAACCAACCTACAGATAAAAATAGTGCGTTAAACCCTTTAATCATACCAGTCGCGGCTAATACACCTAAAACTGGAGTAAAGATGCTAGCGATGATATCAATAAATTTGTTGAATAGGTTTTGATCCGAAGAATCCTCTTCCGCTCCATCCTGAGAAGCTGCTTGGAATCCACCAATCTCTATGACATCTTTATAGACATCTGCTACATGGTTTCCAATAACCACTTGATATTGTCCACCACTTTTCATTACCGTTACGACACCATCCATATTTTTCAATACGTCTGTGTTTGCTTTACTTTCGTCTTTTAATTTAAAGCGTAACCGAGTAATACAATGCACGACACTGTTAACGTTTTCTTTTCCGCCGACATTTTCAATGATGTCTTTGGCTAATTGCTCGTATTTCATCACGTTGCCCCTCTTTCCTTATGATTTTTATGTTAGGAATTTACGTTAGGGCAATAAAAAAACCTGAACGGATAGAATTCGCACAAAGTGCGTACTATCCATTCAGGTTATGCCCATAATTGGTAACATTCCTATATGTACTATTTAATTCAGGAGAAATTATAGCATGTTGATAAAACGGTTTCAAGTTTTATTTTTATCTTCAGTAACATGTTCTGTTTAAATTCGTCACTAAACCTGTGTTTTTACAAGAATTCATGCTCTAGCAATAATACAAAATATAGTAAACAACGTTACTCAACTTTATACAAAGGTTGAGACAAAAGTATAGGAAGCAATGAAAAAACGAACAATTATAAATAGTGCCTATACCCCGCTCCGGAAATATACGACGCTTTCCGTGGGCGGCTGGTGAGCCTCCTCGTGCTGACGCACTGCGGGGTCTCACCGATGCCTTTCCTCCCACCGGAGTCTACGTATATTTCCGGAGCTAGTATAGGCTGTTGTTCGGCTTTTCGGCTTATCCTTTTCGTTATGTCCCAGCCCCTCTATTTAATATTTAAATTTACTTACCATTATTTTCAATTCTTCTGCCATCTGTGCTAAAGATTGAGCAGAAGCATCAATTTCTTGCATAGAAGCAAGTTGTTCCTCCGTTGATGCTGCTACCTCCTCTGAACTAGCAGCATTAGTCTGAGCTAATTCAGAAACTTCTATAGCTGAATTTGTAACGTCATCAATACTTGCGGTTATCTGTTGAACAGTTGCTGTAACTTGCTCAATTTGAGGTGTAATGTTTTTTGTGCTATCTAGGATTTGAGCGAATTTGGTGGATGTTTGTTCAGACACCTTTACACCTTCTTCAGCATTTGTTACTACTTCATTCATAATTTTGACGGACTCATCTGTATCTTGTTGAATGAAGGCTATCAATTCCTCAATGCTCTTGGCCGATGTTTGGGACTGTTCCGCTAATTTACGAACTTCATCAGCGACTACAGCAAACCCTTTTCCATGTTCACCAGCTCTCGCTGCTTCTATCGCTGCATTTAAAGCTAATAAATTCGTTTGGTCGGCTATATCACTAATCACATCCAAGATTGTACCAATTTCTTTAGAACGATGGGATAACGAAGAAATGACTTGGTTGGATCGACCGACGGATTCATGTATAAATTTCATTTGGGTTACGTTATTTTCAACAAATTTACTTCCTTCTTCTGCTTCTTTCGATGTCTGTTTGGAAAGTTCAGATACACTTGCAGAGCTTTCTGAAATGTGTGAAACACCTCGTAAAACTTCTTTTAAGGAATTAGTATTGTATTCTAATTTGGTTGTTGTTTCTTCTGCTCCGCTTGCAATCTCTTGAATAGATGATGCAACTGTTTGTGTAGCTGTAGTAGATTGTTCAGCACTTGCGTTTAATTGTTCAGAAGAAGCTGCTACCTGGTTTGAATTTTCCGCAATAGAACTAATCATTTCTCGCAAATTATTAGTCATTTGTTCGAACGATTCATTTAAATAATAAATTTCATCCTTGCTTTTAATTTTTACCGATTCCGCTTTTAAGTCTCCAGATGCTACTTGTTTTGCTATGTTCCCTAATTTAACAATTGGTTTCGAGATAAGAATAGAAATCACCACACCACTACCGATTGCTAATAGAACTGCAATGATACTTAGTAGTAACAAGGTGCTGCTAGCTGCATCTGATTTCTCTTGTGTTTCTTTAAATCTTACTTGTAAAATATCATTCTTTAACCAATCATGCATAGACAGAGTATCCTCCGTCAACTGATTACTGATTGGAACAATTAATTCTAATCCATCTTCGATTGCTTGCTCTTTATCCGTATTACTTTCATCCATAACTTGGTTGGCAATTTCTCTAAACTCATCATTTGCTTGTTGAATGTTATTTAGGCGGTCAACCGTTTCCTGTAAAGTAGACAATTCTTTCGCTTTAGCAATAGACTTACTAATTCTATCATTCGCTTCATTCATTAAATCTCTATTGTGCCCACTATCTTCATATAGCATAAATGCACGATAATAACCAGTTTGCAAGGCTGCATCAGTTTGAATAGATTGGATGATAGATCTTAATTCCGCAACTGTTTCAACCACATATTCGTATGATTCATTTGATTCCTTCGTATCGTTATAAGATATGAAAGATGCTATTCCAAAAATGATAGAAACGATAAGAAAACTTCCAATTAATTTCTGTTTAATGGATAGATTCATGCTGTAATTCCTCTTTTCATTATGTTTTATTTATTTAATTTTGCTGTTTCGATGATTCATTTTGTCCATGAATGCTTTGACGAACATAGTCTTGGATTAAATCCATACTAGTTAAATTCCCCATAAGGTCATCTACATTTAGTAAAGAAATTAGTTTTTCATTTACTTTTGCGAGACCTGCTATAAAGCTCTGTTTCAAACTTTGGTTTTGTAGAGATTGGATATCCTCTTCATAAATAACCGTTATTTCTTTCGCCTCTTCAACCATCAAAACTATCGTTTGATGGACGGATTTTACAATGATTAGCCGCGTATTATCATCTTGATTTACTTGTTTATTAAATAAGAGCATATTTAAATCCAACACAGGTAAGACCTGTTCTCTAATATCAACAATTCCCAGCATATAACTAGGAGTATTTGGTATTGGGGTTAGTTCAACTGTCTTTTCAATAGAAATCACTTGACTGACTGGAATACCAAATTCTACTTCATTAATCTTTATAATGACCTGTTGCTCCATTAAGTACTACCTCCGATGCCTTATGTAATTTATTGTCGAAAATTAAAATAAAATGTCGAAAAACAACTTTATGATAGTACCACATTTGTGAAAGAATTAACAGCACAAAATATAAGAAAACACTTACAGAATCTGCTTCAGCAAGCTTAAATATAAATCGTACACCATTTTCAATGAATGTTACTGTATCTTCCTCTATTACAATATGGTCTACGTCTGTTCGGTAATCTTCTTCTGTTTTGTCTCCATGCTCTGCCTTATGTGCCATAATCTCACAAAAATAAAAAAAGCCGGAACATCTGTCCCGACTTCCTCTTAACTCTATTCATTTTCAAGTCAACGCTTCATGATTATCTAGAACCAATGAATCGGTTCTGGCTTCAGATTATGGAATATATGCTTGGTCTCCGTATATTCTTCAATCCCTAGTCTTCCTAATTCACGTCCAATACCAGACTGCTTAAAGCCACCCCAAGGTGCATGAGGGAAATAAAGATTGAAATCGTTAATCCAAACCGTACCCATGCGCATCTTCGCAACACAGCGTTCCGCTTTTACGATATCGTTTGTCCAGACACCACCAGCCAGTCCGTAGATTGAGTCGTTTGCTAGCTTCACTGCTTCCTCTTCCGAACGGAATGTTTCCACCGTAATAACAGGACCAAACGCCTCCTCTTGCACGATCGTCATGTCTGTTGTACAATTCGTGAAAATGGTTGGTAAGTAGAAGAAGCCTTTTTGTAGCTCTGGCTCCTCGGGGCGACGACCACCAACAGCTAACGTAGCTCCTTCTTTGACCCCTGCTTCTACATACTTTTCTACCTTCGCAAGATGCTCAGCGGAAATTAGTGGACCCATCTGTGTAGCTTCATCAAATCCGCTTCCTAGTTTAAACTTCTTCACGCGCTCCACTAGTGCATCGACAAATTGATCGTGGATGCTCTCTTCTACAATGAGTCTTGTACCAGCGGAGCAAATTTGACCTGCATGGAAAAATACACCGTTTAAGGCTTGATCTACAGCTGTGTCAAAATCGGCATCCGCAAAAATAATATTCGGATTTTTGCCACCTAATTCAAGTGCAAGCTTCTTCACGTTCACGCTTGCAGCTTGCATAATTTTCTTTCCGGTCACAATTCCACCAGTAAACGAAATAAGATCCACATCCACATTACTAGATAGCTCTGCACCAACGGTATGGCCAGCACCAAGCACTAGATTTGCCACCCCAGCAGGTACTCCCGCTTCCTCCATTAGCTCGAACACCTTGATTGTCGTAAGTGGTGTGATTTCACTCGGCTTCATAATTAACGTATTTCCTGTCGCAAGCGCTGGTGCTAGCTTCCAAGACGCTTGAAGTAACGGATAATTCCACGGTGTAATTTGCCCACACACTCCAACTGGCTCGTGAACAACCTTGCTCACTGAGTTTGGAACAGGGGAATCAATCAGTTCTCCACCCATTTTATCTGCAAGCTCGGCATAATAACGAAATACGCCTGCGATATCGTCCATGTCTCCACGGCTTTCTTCTACTGTTTTACCAGTATCTAATGATTCCAGTCTAGCAAGCTCTTCTTTATCTCTTTCTATGAACTCGGCAATTGTTCGAACGATTGCTCCACGCTCTGTCGCTGGTGTAGAAGACCATTCCCCCTTATCAAAAGCATCTCTTGCTGCAGCAATTGCAGCTTTTGCGTCTGCTTCATCCCCTTCTGGAACAGTTGCAATGACTTCCTGGTTAAATGGGTTTATAATTTCGCGCGTTTCCCCTGAAATCGAATCCACCCATTTTCCATTTATGTATTGTTGGTTTTTTAGACTCAAATTGATCAGCTCCAGTTTTTTATTTAAATTAAGTTTGTTAAAAATTTATTTAATCTTTTAAAGATCGTAACATGTCTTCTAAAGGCTGTCAAAGATATCGATAACAGGTAAAATCAGAAAGAATAGAATCAAAGACAAACAGTTGATGCTTCTATGTTAGAGAGCATTTTTTGATGGCAAAAATACTAGTTATCATTTGACATTTAATCTGAACACGTTATCATAAACTTTGTAAATAATATTCAATAAATATTTAACACGCTTTATTTTAAAGGAGCGACTCGATGAGTGAATCTACGGAAAAATCCAAAAAGAAAATAGAAGAAGCCAAGGATAAAGTCATTGGCGCCATCGCAGAAACGATGGACCTATACGGAGTAACACCTGCTGCTGGCAACTTATACGCAACCATGTACTTTAAAGACCAAATGACACTCGATGAAATGCGCACAGAGCTTGAAATGAGTAAACCTAGCATGAGTACTAGTGTCCGTAGACTGCAAGAAATAGAGATGGTAAAAAAAACCTTTACTCGTGGCTCTAGGAAGCATACCTATACGGCAGAGAAAAATTTCTTCCGGTCCTTTATGGCGTTTTATTGTCAAATGTGGGAGCGAGAAGTGAAAATGAACTTGGAAGCCGTAGAAGAAGCGCAGGAAGATTTGCTAGATGTGATAAAAGATTCCTCTAGCACACCAGACATCGTGGCAGAGGCCAAAAAATACTACGATCAATTAGAAGAGTCCAAAACTTACTATCACTGGTTAGAGGACTTAGTTGCAAGTATTAGAAGTGGGAAGATATTTGAATTTCTACCTAAAGATAAACACGAATAATGCTAGAAACTATGAGATAGTCTATCGATAGACACTTATAGACTATCTCATCAATATATATTACTTTATCTCTTCCAATCATAAGAAGAGCAATTTGTTGGGATTTTAATGTTAAATTTTTTCTTAACAAATTTAACATTTTAAATAAAATAAACAAAACAAAGGGGAGTTTTCAACATGAACACATGGAAAAAACAACTTAGCTTCATTTTTGTGCTGCTAATGGTTGCTGTGCTTGCAGCGTGCGGAAGCACGGACGAGGAAGCAAATAGTGAAAAGGAAAAAGCAGATGCAGATGCAGAGGTTAACGATGAGGAATTAACCATTGGACAAATTAACTGGGCTGAAAATATTGCAGTAACGAATATGTGGAAAGCCATTTTAGAAGATAAAGGCTATAACGTGAAGTTAAACGTACTGAACATGGGTACAACGATGAAAGCTTTAGAAAGTGGCGACTTAGATGCCAGTTTAGAAATTTGGCTACCGGTCCAAGATGCGAACTATCTAGAAAAATACCAGGATACGGTTAATTTCTCCGAAGCTACTTGGTTTGATAATGCAAAAGTAGGACTTGTTGTTCCAACCTATCTAGAAGATATAAACAGTGTAGAAGACTTAAACGAGCATAAAGAAATGTTTAATGGGGAAATTATCGGCTTTGATCCTGGTGCAGGGACGATGGAAGTAACCGAGCAATTAATTAAAGATTATAACCTTGAATTTGAACTACTACCAAGCTCTGAGCCTGCGATGATTGGCCAGATTGGAAAAGCAATTAAAAATGAAGAGCCTATTGTTGCACCACTTTGGAGCCCACACTGGGTTTTCTCTAAATATGACTTGAAATTCCTAGAAGATCCACAAAAAACATTTGGTGGTGTAGAGAAAATTCACCACGCGACAAGACACGGATTTGAAGAAGATTATCCGAAAGTTAGTGAATGGTTTAAAAACTGGAAAATGGATGACCAACAAATCGGTCAGCTTATCGACTATGTAGAAAGCGCAGAAGATCCGCTTGAAGGTGCTAAGAAGTGGATTGGAGAAAATCAAGAGTTGGTTGATGAGTGGGTGAAGTAAGCCAAGAGTGAGAGAAGAAGCTAGTCCTTTTTAGATAAGGACTAGCTTTTTTTATGCTTGGTTTCTAGTATTTTTCATTCTTGTTACGTGCAGGATTAGATAGTTTTCAGCATACAAATAACAATGCTCATTATTATCTAGCTAATTCAGCAAATTTCAAAGAACTACTGTTGGTTACGTAGACCAAGAGAATGTTCCTGCTGGTTAGAACGTAGCATTCAATTTTTATTTTTAATTTTTAGGGAACCTTAATTAGCCTATAGTCGTCAAATAGTTGAGATTGAAATAAAGGAGAAGAATAATGCAGATTCATGAAGAAAATGAATTTGGTAAGCTAAGACATCAAGAATTATTCCTCAAGTTAGTTAAAACATACTCTGAAGAAGTAAAAAGAATAATCTATTTCTATATAAAAGATCCAATAATGGCTGAAGATATCCTTCAAGACACTTTTATTTCTTGTTACAAAAAACTAAGTTCATTTAGACATCAATCAAGTTACAAAACTTGGTTAATTAGAATAGCAATTAACCAAAGTAAGGACTACTTAAAAAAATCCTATGTAAAACGTATTGTTCTCGGTCAAATAAGAGAAAAACCCTCAACATTATATACCCCTGAATATAGGACATTACAAAACGAAAGAGATAAGGCAATCATTAACCAAGTTAATCAACTCCCTGTAAAACAAAAGGATGTTATCCTGCTCTATTACTATGAAGAATATGATATTGAAGAGATTGCTGAAGTTCTACAAACAAAACAAAATACTGTTAAGACAAGACTTTACAGAGCTAGGGAAACTCTAAAGAGAAATTTAGAAGGAAAGGATGTAGATTATGAGTTTTGATAAAGAAATAAAGAATGCTTTAAAAGAAGATATAGATAAAGTTAAGATAACTTCTGAGGAAATAAGCAATTTGAGTAGTATAGGAAAAACAATTAGGACTAAAACCAAGTTCAACAAAAAGTTAATACCATTATCAATGTCAGCAATTACTGTCTTATCTATTGCATTAATCCTATCTTTTAATATTAATTTGGAAAAAGAAGGTTCAAAAGAAACTAAGATTGACACACCCAAAGAAGAAAATATAGTAAGTAGCACTTCTGCTTTAGAGCCTATAAATGGTAAAGAAGAATTGTTAGGTAGGGTTTTTAACTCCATAAATTACTATGACACACTTAAAGGTAGTGTGGAAGTTTCTGGTGAAGACTTTACTTTATCTACGGAATTCGGTTTAGATTTAACTAAGCAAAAGTTCTATGAGTCTTCCCATACCGAAGTATATGATGCTTATACAGTCAGTGATGGTAAAATGTTATTTCTTTATAACAGTAATGAAGGCGTTGTAACGGAAGGACCACTTCCTTACGAACAAAGAAAAAAGAACATTGAAATAGAATCTTTTCAAAATAAAAACCAAAATACATTTAATTATAGAAATGATTTTCCGGATGCTCTTCAATCTAGTAGCTTAATTTTCCCTCAGGAATTACTAGTCAATCTATTTTTAGTAAATAATAATTGGTCTTTTGAGAGAGATTCAGATGAGATTAATGGTAGAGATTCAATTAAGGTTGTTGGGACTGTAAGTAATAAAGAATATGATTCCTTCGTTATCTATTTCGATGAAACGATTGGGCTTCCTTTAGCGTACAAATTGTTAAATGGTCAGAACATAATAAGAAGTGCTGAATATAGCAGTTTATCTATAAACCAAGAGATTGACAATAAACTGTTTAGCAAGTCCTATATCACGGAAAAAATAGATAAGAAGAGCAACTAATTGAGGAATGTAAGATTAGCTGTGTAAGTGAGAATGCGTGCGAATTCTTGCTCATACAGTTTTTTTACTTGGTAAAATTTCGGGTTGTTTATCATCAAATTTTCAAATAAGATACGTCTTAATTCATTTTTTTATATACTTCGTATTCCTATAAAAAGAAAAGGCACTCTTTCCAGACATACATGTCGTGAAAGAATGCCTCCTCCTAGAAGCAATATTTGTTTTTTACGCTTTTACTGTCCCTGCATCCGCCGGGTGTACACCATGACGATAGTAATCCGCATCAATCGGATCCAATGGTTTACGTCCAAGAATAATATCCGATGCCTTTTCCGCTAGCATCAGCACTGGTGCATGGATATTTCCGTTCGTCACATAAGGCATAGCAGAGGCATCAACCACTCGTACATTATCGAGACCGTGTACCTTCATCGTTAAAGGATCAACGACAGCCATCGGATCAGAAGCTGGTCCCATTTTTGCTGTACAGCTCGGGTGAAGGGCGGTCTCTGCATCGTTCGCTACCCATTCCAATATTTCTTCGTCTGTACGAACTGAAGGGCCCGGAGAAATTTCTCCAGAATTATATGGCTTCATAGATGGCTGAGCCATGATTTCACGTGAAATCTTCACAGCCTCTACCCATTCTCGACGATCCTGCTCGGTGGAAAGATAGTTGTAGACCATGCTCGGGTGCTCTTTCGGATCCTTAGAACGAATCTTTAATGACCCTCTCGCATCCGAATACATGGGCCCAACGTGAACCTGGAATCCGTGAGCCGTGTCCGCTTTTTGTCCATCGTAGCGTACCGCTACCGGTAGGAAGTGGAACATTAGGTTCGGGTAATCTACGTCCTCGTTGGAACGAACAAACCCTCCCCCTTCGAAATGGTTCGTTGCTGCTGGACCTTTTCGTCCGAGCAGCCACTGTAACCCAATCAAAGGCATTTTTGCTTTATTTAAGTTCGGCTGCTCCGAAACTGGTAACGGACAAGAATACTGGATATAAGCTTCAAGGTGATCCTGAAGGTTTTCCCCAACACCCGGAAGATTTACGACCGGTTTGATACCAAGTGAGCGCAAGTGCTCCGCATCGCCTACACCAGATAATTGAAGTAGCTGCGGTGTATTGATTGCCCCACCAGCCAGTATCACTTCACCTGCCGTCACTTTGTGCGTCTTTCCATTTCGCTGATACGTAACCCCATTTGCTCGTGTCCCATCGAAATCAATGCTCGTAACAAAAGCACGCGTTTTTACAGTAAGGTTCGAACGCTTCATAGCCGGATGCAAATAAGCACGCGAAGGACCAAATCTTCTTCCTTTATAGACATGCTTATCAAACGGTCCGAATCCTTCTTGTCTGAACCCATTCACATCAGGTGTTTTGGAATAGCCCGCCTCTACCGCAGCGTCAAAGAAGGCTTGGAATAAAGGATTTTTAGCTGGTCCGCGCTCTAATTTAAGAGGACCATCATGACCACGAAGCTCGTCATCTGAATCCGCCGCTAACGCATTTTCCATCCGTTTGAAATATGGAAGACAATGCGCAAAATCCCACGTTTCCATACCTGCATCTGCTCCCCAGCGTTCGTAGTCTAATGGGTTACCGCGTTGAAAAATCATACCATTGATAGAGCCTGATCCGCCAAGCACCTTTCCACGAGCATGCTTCACACGGCGGCCATTCATATACGGTTCAGGGTCTGATGCATATCTCCAGTCGTAGAGTCTCTTCCCTGCTGGGAACGGCAAAGCAGCTGGCATTTGAATTAATAGATCCCATGCAAAATCCTTACGGCCTGCCTCTAATACCAGCACACTACGGTTTCCATCTTCACTTAAACGGTCGCCTAGTACGGAGCCCGCACTGCCACCACCAACTATTACAATATCGTATGTTTCACTCATTTTGTTTACCTCCTTGGATGTTGAACGATTAATCTAAAGAATGTTTCTTCTGTTCATAGTTTGCTAGTTTTTTATCGTTAAAGTAAAACAACTCAGCAGATTGGCTTTGAGTCTCCTCATATTCTTTTATGTAACCACCCGCCGTTAACTTTATTAAATTTTTATTTAACATATTGAACATTTTTAATAGTATCATAGTGATTTTTCTTTGTAAACTAACAAGAAATTGTATATCAGCGTATTATTCATACTTCAGGAAAGTCAATTACTTTAGTAGAATAAAAAAACGAAAGCAACATTATTGCTTTCGTTTTTCGTTCTTATTCAGCTGGATTGTAAAATTCCGTCAATGCCTGTTGCAGTGTTCCCAACTTACGAGTTTCTGGACTAAATCTGATTCCAGAATCGGATACTTGCTTTACTACGTCTTTTCGTAAACCTGTTAACACGGTTGAACATCCCATCATGGACATTCCATCTATAATTTTATCTAATTCATAGATTTCCTCATACTCCATATAGGCGATTCCAGAAAGATCCATAATAATCGTCTCAATTCGTAAGTTTGACACTTCCGTAAGAACTTTCTCTTTAAGGATACTCATCCGATTAGCATCCATAGACCCAATAAGTGGCACAATACAAATAGATTGGTCAATTGGAATAATTGGGACAGATAAATGTTCGACCAACTCGCGCTGAGCTTTAATTAAGGCATCTTTATATGTAGAATAATTGATAAAAAAAGTATTTAAAAAAGCATCCACTCTATTGTTGATTTCCTGTTCGAGGTGAAAAAATTTCGCACTATTGTATTGCCCAATATGATCATTATATTTCTGAATAAAAATCCATAAAGTTCTGCGTATAGCTTGAACCCATTCTAACTTAAACGTAAGCTCAATTGCATGGGTAGCCCATGCTATCCCTTCCTGCTTTGCAAAAGACTTCAGCTCATTATCTTCGTGATTAATCACATATACCACAAGCTTATGAGCATTATTAACGAGATCAATATTTCCAATCCTTAAAATCTCTTCAATCTTCTCTTTAACATTTACCGCTTCTGACAATAACACGCTCTCGAAGTTTTCCGTATTCTTTTCGAAAAACTCCTTCAATGTAAATGATGGATCAAAGTTGACCTCCATATTAGCTACCCCCATATATTTATTTAAATCTTGAATTACCAAATCCTTTTTACCATAACAAAATTCCCAAGAGTTTTATAGAAAAAGTAATTTTGATACAAAAAAAAGAGACTTCCTAAAAGTTCATCAAACTTTAAAAAGCCTACAAAAATTAAGTTCGGAATGGACGTCAGTCATTTTTTTTCGGTGAAAATCAGCTGCTTGTGGAAATAATTGTAAGAATAACAACTACCCCTAGCACATGTTCTGCTAAGCCATTCACAATTTCATCGACAGGACGATTAATCCCAAATGCCCGGTCTAATATAGTCTTACATTCTCCATAATTTAATCACCACTGCAATTTTAGTGGAACTAAAAACAATTTCTATCTACATACAAAAAACCTTCCAATGGAAGGTTTTTTAGCATAAACTATTAGCTGGTTAGTTGAAGAGTCAAGTCCTAAAAACAATAACTAATGTATAAATGATAACCCTACCAAAAGGCCAGGCAATAAAGAGAGCATAGGTAAAAAAACAGGACCAATTATCACTCTAAATATTTTTATTGACGTTGAATATCGAATATCTTAAGCCTAATGTAATAAAGAACGCTCCAAACCCAAAAGGTATGTAGGAAGAACTGTACACTTAGCCGTCTGCATTACGGTATGCATCCCACATGGCAAACATATATTAACAGGGGTAAAACAGAAGCCATTGAAAGTTTGTAACGTCAATGGCTTCCTGGATTTCTCCTTGAAACGAATAAACTTCCATTTAAAAACTGACCGAACCCTGGTAAAACTATACTCCAGAATAATACCTCATGTTTTTTAGGCTTTCTATATTCCTTCACCCTGTATCACTCAATTCAACATTTGATTACGTTCTTCCATTTGAGGTGGTTCTTCCATCCAACCATTTTTAATCATGATTTTTGCACCTTTATGAGCATATTCAAATATATCTTTCTCAAAAATGGTCATTTTAGCTGGTAAGTCATTTCGTAAACTAAAAGCAGTACCTAGTGAGCCACTTCCCATAGAAAAACTGCAGAAAAGACTGGTGCAATACATCATCAATTTATCAGAAAATGGTGCTAATGTTGAACGGGTTGCATTACCACCTGATGTTTGTGGAGCTTGTATATTATTTTGAAGTAAGGTTTCACTTAATTCCTTTATAATACTTTTAGCAAGTTCAGCACCGTCATTAAAGTAGTTTTTCACCTCTACTTCATTTGCACATTGAGCAAAACCCGTGATCATTTGAAGTCCCGTAACATTTGATTCGATTGAATGATGGATTTGCGCAACTTCCACTGTATTTAATGAACGTTTTTTGGTCAATGGATTAATCGAGAGTCCGCTTAGGTAGTGTTTATCTTTAACAAATTCAACGGACTGCGGCATGGAAACATGAGGAGATTTAACAAGTAATCCCTTTTCAAGCAAATACTGTGTACAAAGGTTGTAATAGTTTTGAGTAATGGCAGTTAGGTCTTTAAAAATCAGTACAATATCTTCTCGATAAACCATCGTTATATTTAATGAGTGAAGCCCCATACTAATTTCTTTTAATAGGCGCACAAACATGATGTCAAAACCATTATCATATAACTTCGGTACCTCTTTGTTAACATCTTGAGTAGTGAACCCAACTGGTATTACAGCACCTTCATTTTTTAAAGTTTCTGTGATAATACCTACATAATTGTCAATCTCTCCATATAAGTTAGTCATAATATCCTTGGCTTTTTCGTCATCGCCTTTTTCAATAAAGTATTCTAATATACGTAAAATCATTGTCTTTTCCTGAAATGTAAGCCATAATACACCTAATTCAGATGACGTAATTGCTGATTTTTCTGACATATAATCTCCTCCTAAAATATTTTCATATTTTAGGTTGAACTGAAACAGTATTCTGTATTCAGTATCCTTTTAATATTTCGCTTGTTTTACTTACATATTAAGTAGAACATTTACCTTTAGATCACTGTTAGCTCTATAATGAAAATAATAATATACGTCATATAAATTAACCCACCTACTACACAAGGCAAGATAAAGAGTATCAAATTAGATTCAAAGAATCAGGTTATTACACTGCAGAGAATACGGTACCTTTGACACGTTACCGTAGAAGTGGAAAATTTGTTAAGTCAACGCTAGTTGTCTATATCGAAACACCATGAACAGCAGGTACAGAAAACGCACCTATCCTGATTTACTAATAGGAATATTCAAGCCTGTTTTACGAAATAAAATTATGACATCGAATGATGTTTTATGTGAAGAGATAAGATCCTATTCACAACGGTATCAAGATCTTCCAAACAAAAGAACATAATGTATCAAAAAATGACTAGTCTAGCTGACAAAGAGAGAATATAACATTCTACTTTGTTTTCAGGTATAGGTCCTAATACAGACGTAAGGCTTATGGAAGAGATTGGCGGAATTTTCAGGTTCTATAAAATAGCAGCTTAACGCCTACGCCGGAATAGATATTCGACGTTTTCAATCAGGGCAAACATTTCATAAGGATAAGATTAATAAACGTGAAAATAAATACTTACGAAAACTGCCACAAGTTCATCCCCCATATATAATGATAGACACGTCCTCAACCAAATAAATAAAGGAGGCAATAGTATGAACATCCAAGTATTAAAAACATTCCTTCTCGTAGTAGAAACAGGTAGTATTAATCAAGCTGCTAAATCCTTATATTTGTCCCAACCCGCCATCACAAAGCAAATACGTCAACTAGAAGAAGAATATGGAGCACTTCTTTTTGATAGAAGTGACGGTAGACTTACTCTAACCGATAGTGGGAACATACTCTATCCTTTTGCGAAAACAATGGTTCAAGATTACAACTTGTCAAAAGAGGCAGTAGCCGCCAACTTAGAAGGATATGAGGAAACATTAAATATAGGCGCGAGTCTTACCATCGGTGAATATCTATTACCTCGTTTACTAGGAACCTTCAAAAAGCAATATCCTGATTATCATTTATCATTAGTAGTGGAGAATACTCCACAAATACTGACTCATCTAACAGATGATAAGATTGACCTCGCCTTAGTGGAAGGGCTTGTAGAAACCTCACATTTATCCGTAGAAAGATTAAAGGAAGATGAGCTAGTTCTCATCCATTCCCCTGAACACTCTTGGAGTACAAGAGAAAATATTGCACTCGAAGAATTAACACACGAGCGAATGATATGGAGAGAGCCTTCATCGGGCACTCGGGCAATTATCGAGAACTTCTTAACAGAATGGGGCATTTTAGAGAAAATCGAGAGCTATATGGAACTTGGTAGTACCCAGTCGATAAAAAGTGCGGTGGAAGCTGGCTTAGGTGTTAGCATTGTCTCAAAATTGACAGTTGCACGTGAAATTGAACAAGGTATAATACGAGAAGTGAAAATTCGAGATATAGAATTAAAGCGCAACTTGTGGATCGTATGGGCTACCAAACGGTTTACAAAAAAGAGTGTTCGAGCTTTTATGGAATTTATAAGAAACCAATATTCTTGAGAAGGTATAGTTCAAGTAAATGGAGCTATACCTTCTTCCTATTCTTCCATTTAAACTACTTATAGATCTACCACACACCGAAACCCTAAATTGCCTGTTGCACTGTCAATTGTATTGGAACTTCGGGCAGCTACTCTGTACCGATTGCAATAAGATCTATGGCAAAGATAGGAACCACCACGCATTACTTTGCTCTGACCTGTATCTGGTCCAGTTGGATTCACATGCTGGGATGTATCAGGTGTTCTCGTAAACCAATCTGAACACCACTCCCAAACATTACCTGCTACGTTAAATAATCCATAACCGTTTTCGGGAAAAGATTTGGCTGGTGCTGTTCCCAAATAACCATCCTCTTCTGTGTTCAAATTAGGGAACTCCCCCTGCCAAATATTACAATAATGCTCTCCGTTCGGGGTTAGCTCGTCCCCCCAAGGAAATAGCTTTTGTTCGAGGCCACCTCTTGCTGCATACTCCCACTCTGCTTCTGTAGGTAAACGCTTGCTAGCCCATTTACAAAAAGCAACTGCATCGTTCCAGCTTACTTGAATTACGGGATGATCCATACGACCTTCAATACTTGAACCTGGACCCTCTGGTTGATACCAATAAGCTTCATCAACTGCATACCACCACGGTGTTTGAGGTAACTGCTTTGCTTGATCTATTAAGGAATCAGGAATTAATTTTTCAAATACGAACGACCATCCGAATTTCTCTGACTCTGTAATATAGCCTGTTTCTTTAACAAACGCACTAAACTCTTCATTAGTAACTGCATAAGCATCTATATAATATGGAGACACCGTCACTTTTCGTATCGGTCCTTCTCCGTCAGAGGGAAACCCTTCATTGTCTTCCGTACCCATCAGAAATTCTCCTCCTTGGAGATAAATCATCTTTTCCTTGAATTTCACCTGACCACTTGACTCTACCTCTTGTATTTGTTCATTTGGTTTAGCTATACTCTCTAAATCCGTTCTACTTCCAGTACAGCATGAACATGTCTTCATTTCATTGTCCATTTATATCCACATCCTTACGTATTACTTCAGTTTATAAGCATAAATACTTTAAGGCTAGTTTACATTAAAGTAATTACGTCATTCCACCATTCATCCAATCCATTTAGTTATACCCTATTACGATTTGCACATATGCAAGAACCCTTACTTCTGAGATGATTGTCATAGAGAGAGAAATTAGGGGGTAGCTACATGGATATAACAACAGGACTAATACTCTTGCTGATCGGTTTATTAGCTGGAGGATATGGAACAGTTGTTGGTGCCGGAGGAGGATTTATCTTCGTACCAGCTTTATTACTTATTCTACATATGAATCCAGCTATAGCTGCGGGTTCGGGATTAGTAATCGTACTTATAAACTCCATATCGGGAATCATTGGGTATGCCAAACAAAAGAAAATACACTATAAAACAGGACTAACCATTGGAATAAGCGCATTACCGGGCTCTATTTTCGGGGTTTGGCTATTACAAGTTTATTCATCACAGTTTTTTTACATTGTCTTTGCAACTATTTTAGTTGCATTAGGAACCTTTCTATTTACCAAGAATTCACCGTTTGCCAGAAAAGCAAAGACGAAGGAATCAAACGGAGTTCGTGAGGGCGAAGAATTATCAAGTGTCAACACGGATTCAGTGGAGAACAGTCTTCGTCCTCTACAATCAAAATGGTTTATTCCATTAGGTTTACTTATGGGGGTTTTATCAAGCTATCTAGGTATAGGCGGTGGCTGGTTGCTGGTTCCCATTTTAATTTATGTGTTTAAGGTTTCTACCCACTATGCCACGGCAACATCGATATTTGCTTTATGTCTATATTCCTCAGTAGGTGTTATATCACAACTTTTCTACAGTAGCATCGATTGGATGACGGTAATATGGGGAGGAATTGGGGTTATCATAGGATCACAGTTAGGTGTCCTACTGTCACAGAAACTACCTGGAAAAGTAATCCTGCAAATGCTATCCATCCTTTTAATTATAATTGGGGGTCGCATGTACTTTGGATAAGTTTGAGACAAGCACACGTTAGAAAAACTGTGACTTTTCAGAGATTTAGACTACTGACAACATATTAAAAGAAAGGGCATCTGTAGACGATGAAGTGACCCCAAAAAGTTAACAGATTATTTTAGGCAACACACCGGGTATGAGTTCGGTATTCAATGGGACTCATACCCGGTGTGTTGCCTTAATACGTTTGTTACGTATTAATCTATATATTTCTAGCTCTTCTTTACCAGATTGTGAAATTTGTTAATATGATTCTTCAAGCCATTCTTTTACTAGGTATTGGACCGTTTGTTTTCTTTCGATTTGTGGTAAGCGACCTGATTGAAGAACAGCAAATGTCGCATTAGGCATATTCTCAATTATTTTATAATAATCCTTGTAGCCATAAATAGCATCTAACTTTCCTGCAATAATTAGTCTTTAAGAATGGTCTTCCCACCGGAGTATCCTTGTCTCCGGTTTCTTGAAACAATTTTTCACAGTTTGAAGACCTGATCTTCAAGTAAACGCTTAAGCAGATAGTCTTTATAAGGGTCTAACTTAGAGCCTTTCTTTGCGCGTTTTTGGACATGGTTCCTTTCTCTTTCACTCAAGGCTTTCACCGTATGTCGATGCATGCCCAACAGTCGCGCAACATCCGTGTAAGACATGCCCCCTTTCTAAGAACACTTTCACTTTTCGCCGCTCTCCCTCCAGCTTCATAACCAAATCTCCTCCCCGTTAGGAATCAATTTTAATTATGAAGCTTGTCGAAGTTTAAGGCGACGATTTTATATATTTTTAGCTGGCTATATTGTCCATTTTAAATGCGACTCTTTCATATATAGCATGATTTCAAATAATAATGATCTTTCACACATGCATAATACTTACATAATCTCTCTAAGTTGCTCTCGTACAATTCCTCATCATTAGTCAACAGATAGTAATCAAGAAACGAGTATAGAAGATGATGCTCGTCTTCTTTGCTATGAACAAGCCTACTCGCTTTTTCGTACATAGTGAGCGAAGTCTCAACTTGTTTATCTAGCAGGTAACAGTGAATAAGTTCACAATAAGCATTCAGAATATTAGTATATTGATTCTGTTCTTTTGTTTCCAATGCTTTTTGAAAGTTATAGATCGAGGTTTCAATATCATTATTATCTCGAGCTACTAACCCGGTGTTATGGTAAACAAAAGAAAGCAGATCCTTATAATGTCCTCTTTCAGATATAGCACAGGCAACTTGAAGTGCTTCTTGTGCTTTATCATATCGTTTTATTCTCCTGTAAAGAGCACCAAGAAGATTGTAAGATAATGCTATATCATACTCTTGCTCGAGGTTTTCGTAGTATTCAATAGATTCAAGGGTTAAAGCTACTGCATCATGGTACCTTTCCATTTTTCTTAAAATCATGGAAACATTATAGGTTACAGCTGCTTTCACACGTATGTCATCTGTATTATCTTTCAATTTCGAGAAATAGCTTAGGGATGATTCATATAACGAATAATGATAGTTTAACGTACCGTAGAAATAGTAAAAAGCACGTTTTAAGTAATTAGGGATTTGATTTTCCTCAATATCTTGAAGATATACTTTCAAGTACGTACTCTCTAGTTCCTCCGCTTCCTTTACATGATTTGTTTTAAGTAGATAAGTTGATTTTAATAATAGAAAATAAACTTCTAGTTTTGGAGATAAGAGATATTCATAGTAATTCTCATCAATTAATTCAATTAACGATTTTGCTGCATCTACATTTAAGATTACATTCGTAAATAATTCATTTAGAAGGTAAAATACCTCTTTGTCTTCCACTTCGAAGCTCAGTAAATACTTTCCTGGTAAGCTTAGTCTTGTGGAGATTGCAATGAGGAAACTTTGACTAGGGTTAGTGAGATTATTTTCTACATTACTTAGCCTTGAAGTTGAAACCAATCCGTTACATAAATCAGACATCAACATACCTCTTTTTAATCTTTCAGCACGAATCCTTCTACCTATATACATTTGAGCCTCCCTCCATTTATACCTTCTATTCCAAAGTATCGATTATTACTAAAATTTACAAATTGAACAGATGTTTTAACTAGTTCGATAATTTTAGGCATTTACTCCTAAAAAACAGATGTACTGCGAATATCAGGTAAGTAGCAGGTAAATTATGCACGGCATACATGGATGATTATATGAAATATCCTCTGAATTAGGACTAATTCATTATTTTTATTTTTTTTAAAAAAATATGTTATGGGTACTTTTGATTTGGATATAGAAGAGATCAAGATGGTGATGGGGGAAAATCAGCATACATCTCGCTTCATACAGAATAATCGAGCACCTGTATATGGAGCCAGGTGCTCTTATTTTTGCGGTTAAAGCTTAGGATGCTCTATCAGAAGTCTTGTTTTGCCTATCTTTTGCAATACATTTAATAGGATTGTTCAAGCCAATCGTTAACAAGGTGTTGGACCGTTTGTCTTTTTTCAATCTGTGGTAAGTGACCTGAGGGAAGAACAGCAAATGTCGAGTTAGGCATATTTTCAATAATTTTATAATAATCCTTGTAGCCACAAATAGCATCTAACTTTCCTGCTATAATTAGTGCACGACCATCATACCGCTTAGCCAAAGGATCTGATTCGAAAAAGTAACCAAACTCTCGCCAGTTTGAAGTGAGGAACTTTCGATCAGCCAGCGATCGACCTGGCTGAACTTCGCTTAGGAATAGCTGAAGGTTGTCAGCCGATTGATCTACCATCAACGTTTCAAAAGCTGTCCGAATATCGGAGTCCACTTCGGCAAGAGCAGATTCATCTCGATTATAAGCCGTCTTGCTTGGTACGTCTCGTTCTTTCTTATGTATGGCGGGCGTAATTAAACAAAGTCCAGTTAGATGATCGCTAATCAGACCTTGAGCGACATATCCCCCATAAGAGTGACCTATGATGGAGTAAGATCGTTCTCCAATTAAATCTGTTAGAAAAGTAGAAAGAATGTTTCGCGCTTCTACGGTTGATGTAATACCTTTACATACACTTTCACCATGCCAAGGAAGGTCCACATAAATCCGTTGAAACCCTTCCCTCTCTACAAAAATTGGTTCCAGCCACCCTTTCATAGCTCTATGATCGGTACCAATGCCATGAAGGACAAATACAGGATGTCCACTACCTTCTACAAAATAATGCAAGATGTTATTACCAGCCTGATATTTCATCTCAACTCCACTTTCTTGGGGGAAATTTTTAAACCCGTGATTAGCTCATCACCTTTATAAACACTACCTTCAAATAGTTAAATTCCGGATAATGCTGCGGTACTGTAAAGTCCTCTGGCAATTGATACTCTTCTATGATTTTATAGCGTTTATTCGCTTCCGAAAATCCTTTATCAATAAACGTTTTAAACTTTTTCATGTTGAAGCTCGCGTTATTAGTCGATGCGATAATGATTCCATCATCATTGGTAATCTTCAAGGTGTCTTTTATTAGCTTCGGATAATCTTTTGCCGTACTAAATGTCATTTTCTTTGTTCGCGCAAAGCTTGGTGGATCCAATACGACCACGTCAAACTTCAAATCATGGCGGTCCGCATAACGAAAGTAATCAAACACATTCATCACCTTGATGTCCTGCGCTTCATAATCAATTCCGTTTACCGCAAATTGCTCAATCGTCTTTGGTAGGCTACGTTTTGCTAAGTCTACACTCGTTGTCTTAATCGAACCCCCAAGAACAGCCGCTACAGAAAACGCACCAGTATAAGAAAATGTATTGAGGACCGTTTTTCCTTCAGAGTAGCGGTCACGTAAAGCTTTTCGCACATTACGTTGATCTAGGAATATCCCTGTCATCGCCCCGTCATTTAAATCTACCGCATACTTCATCCCGTTTTCCAAAACAATTAAAGGAAATTCTCCCTTTTCACCTGACACATAATCATTCTGTTCCACGTATTGTCCATTCGTGTTAAATCGTAGCTTTTCATATAGACCACGAACCTCTACCACTTCATTTAAGGCTTGATAGATATCTTCCCGGAAGGAGTATATCCCTTCACTATACCAACTCGCCATATAAAATCCGTTAAAGAAGTCAATGGTTAATCCTCCGATTCCATCCCCTTCTCCATTGAACACACGGAAAGCCGTTGTATCCTCCGCTGCGTAAAAATGTTCCCGCTTCGCAATGGCTTCGCTAAATTTCTTCACGAAAAACTTTGTATCCATCTTTTCCTGTTCCTTACGAGTCAACACCCAGCCTATTCCTTTGTTTTGTAACCCGTAATAGGCGGTTGCGATATACCTACCATTAGAGTCGATTAAGCGTAAGATGCTCCCCTCTTGTATCTTTTCTAGTGAAGTTTCGATTGCTTCTTTGGAGAGTAATGGATAGCCATTCGTTATGTCTTTTACCGACTTTGATTTTACTTTTACTTCTACTAACTGTCTCATGTCGTCATCCTTGCTTTTGTGGTTTAGGTTTATTATGACATGATTTGATGGGATATGCGAAAGTATGCATGACGTTTACAGTTCAGTAAAAGAAAAAGGGTTCTCATAAGTTTATTCAACTTGCGAGAAACCTTGTAAATATCTAATGTTAGCATTTGTAAAATTGGCTTCTACAACGCTCAATCGAATGACCAACATTTTTCATTAGATCATTTCTTAGATATAAATCTATAAAAAGGAAACAAAATTATATGAATTAAAGAAAAAAATAAAACTACATTAAAAAATGGTGTCTCGTAAAAATTAAACCATTCAGTAAAAAGTTCTGTCTGTAAAATCTGATCTCCAAATTTTCCAAATTCAAAATGATTAACAAATGGTGTATTATCGACAATCAGCAATATTAAATTAAGAATTAAAAAATAACCGATGTTAGTTAGCCACTTTTTCATTCGATACCATCCTTCTTTTGTAATTCTCAAATTTACAATAGTAGTAATACTTTACATTATTTCATAATTTAAAAATGCTCCAATACATACTCCAATAATTGCCCAAATTATAATACTAATCGTATGCCAAAATATAACTTTCTTTTTATCTGCACGAGCTGCTATGGAAACAAACGCCCCAATATGCCCGGAAGATACAATTGGAGCAAGAAGTGCAACTCCTGGAACACCATATTTTTCGTATCTTTCTCTTGCTTTACTTGCACGTTTCTGAATAAATCCTTTTTTTGATTTTCGATTTTGAATTTTTTTAACAATTGCATTAAAGGGTAAAATAATCAGCATAATTGAAATCCAGTTTCCGCCTATACTTAATAAAAAAGATAATAATACGGAAAGTCCAATTAAACCAGCAGCTGCAGTTGCACCAGGAGATTCTACAAATGGAATAAATGATAATAAAGTTATACCTAAATATTGTAAAACAATGTTTGCCTCACTTAATTGTAATATAAAATCTTGTACCATTTGACGAAACATACCTATTTCCCCCTTAAGCTCAGCTTTAGTGAATAATGATAGGAAAAGCTATTTATTTTGTATATGTATCAGTAATTGTGAAAAATGTAAATGTTACCTCAACTTTAACTAAAATCGTATCACATACTTAATATAAAATAACCGCAAAAATATCCTAAACTTATTTTGCGGAACTCCGCAAATTCAAGTGTTAATATTTTTTAGCTTTCATTAAGAAAATATAGTAGAAACAAGAATTCCCCCTATCATAAGTCCAACTACTTAGGCTCAAGCAAAATCTTCAATTCAAGAGTATTTTAATCAGAGATAAAAAAAGAATCCGCTTCTGTTAGTTAAAAAATCGACCAAAAATGGCCACAGAGAGGATTCAATTTACATTAATTAATCGTAGATTTTAATAATAAAATATATAATAAAACTTTATTCAGTGGTTTTTTCCTTTCACTGACCACTGAATTAGCTTGCACAGTTATCTTTGATTTCGATATGTTAGTGAATCCAATCATTCAAAGTGAACGAAATTGACCCTTAGCCTACACGTAACAAGTTAACTGCTTACGCTTTTCTTCCGAGGAAAAAAATAAAATCCAAAAGCTGAAGTTCAGGCATATTACTACTTTTCTAGCAAAATAGCGATTTCTTCGCTTTCTTCTTTTAGTTCTTGTCCTGCAACATCTGAATATAAATTTTTTATATTAAATCCAACATCTTTAGCTTCTTTTATTAACTCATCTTTGTCAAAAGACTTATTCCATATATTGAAAGTTATTGGATCTTTATCTTTAAATAGCAAAGAAGTTTTCTCCAAAGTTATTTGGTCAGGATACTTCAATGCTTGTCTGAAACCTATGTATGAATTGTTTGCAAGAGTTCCTTGTTTACTGCTAAAACTCCAAGTCTGCTCCTCTTTAAAGTTATCAAAACTAACTTTAGAAGTCACATCCAATAGCAATATCCCCCCGTTCTTTAGACTCTTAAATATTCTTTCTAATAATTTTTTCCGTCCATTAGAATTTATTGAACCATAAAGGTAATAAATGAGTAATGCCACATCATATTTATCAGATTCATTCAAATCTAAGAAACTTTCTATTTTGTAAGTAATATTTAGGTTTTCTTGTTTTGCTTTGTTTTGAGCATATTCAATTGAACTTTCCGATATATCTACACCTGTAACATCATATCCTATTTCGGATAGTTTTTCACAATATAATCCCGGACCACATCCCAAATCTATAAGTTTATTATATCGATCGCTCGGAGCAACATCATTAATAAATGAAACTGATCTCGTCATAAATTCATGATTGCGACTACCGCCAGAGTGATTTTGATCTAAATGAGCTCGTAGTATTAAATCGGAAAACATAGAATCTGTCCAATAGTTAACATTTCCCTCTTTAAATACCTCTGGAGTTTGTAAATGCTTAAATATATCATTCATAATATCCTTCCTCACTTAGTAATTGGATTATTATTTACTAACAAAATAATGCTCTATAATAGGTATTAGAGAAAACCTAGAAGAAATAATTCAACTAGGTTTCCTCTAGATTACATCGTTCATTGTTAGCATTGATAGCTTGCTGTAGATAGTGTAAATGTAGTAATGGTTGTCCAATAATTGGTACTAGCTTGATTCTCTGCCTCTAACTTTTGCAATCCTAACACTTGGTCCACGAAATTCACCTCCTTTAGTACTCATTAACACTTTTGTAGGTTACTAACATTGATAACTTGCTGTAGATAGTGTAAATGTAGTAATAGTTGTCCAATAATTGGTGCTAGCTTGATTCTCTGCCTCTAACTTTTGCAATCCTAACACTTGGTCCATTAATTTCACCTCCTTTAGTAATAGACCTATTTATATTTAATGAAATCTTCATTAAAGTGTTTTTTGCAATGATTACTAGATTTCTTAATATTCATCTAATAATTGCATTGCAAGTATTTCATCAATAAATTACACTTTTTTACACTTCTTTTATGGTAATTTTATATATTATAAAGCACTTTGCTTTGATGCATAGTTTGTTTATAAAATAGAGTCGGATTTATTATAGGCAACCAATATAGGTTGTTTTTTCTAAGTAAAGATTCAATTGCTAATACAATTCCAGAACTACCTGAAAACAAATCATCAGAAAGACGATAACCAAAGTTACCAGGAAATAAAAGATGATCCTCCCTTTTTACTAAATATAAATTTAATAATTTTGTTACGGATTCAACATTGCTGTTAAATTGGCGATCATTTTTTCTATTTACTAAAGGCAGTAGCAAAAAACCGCCTGCCCCATCGAATAACCCACCATTAAATGCGCACTTGACATTACTTAGATTAGTAATTAAGTTTAATTCTTTTTGATAATTCTGCTGCCCGCTTACATGATTTAAATAATCAATTGCTATTCCTATACCTATTGAACCGCCCGATAGATACGGAAGTAATCTCTTCCTATCATCAAGTGTATGCATTACATTTATTGTTTCATCTATTTCTGTCTTCTCTAAATCCTTCTCAATAAGTTCAATTGATTTATCAAAGTACACTTGATTATTTGTAACTGCGTATAATGCTGAATAAAAAATTGAAATACCTGACCAACCATCAATTAACCCAATTGGTACACCTGTCAAATCGTTGTTCGACAATTTCTTACCTTGAATAATAAAATTATTTATAGCATCAGCGATTTCCTCTGCTTTGAGTAAGTATGTTTTATTTTTTTCCTCAAGATAAAGACTAGTTAAGGCAAGTCCAATTCCCGAAGCACCTGATCTTAATGAAACGTCAATTACATCATTATTGAAAGTAGCTAATATACGCTCAAAAATATTAATGCTTTCTTCTTTATAGCCATACTCATACAAAACCGATGCCACACCTGATAAACCCGTAAATAATCCAAGTTGTTCAAAAATACGTATTACGTAGACCGGGTGATCTTTAGAATTAACATTTCTTCAATAGATAATAGTTATTACAATATGATTCAACGTTTAATGTATCCTAGTCAAGAGGATTTTGAAGAAGATAAAGACTTTTGTTTTAATATGTGGAAAAAAATAGCTCTTAATGAATCAATAGAGTATCTTTTGTATAGTCTAGATAAAGTTGGTTTCGACTTTAGTCCTGGAGAAAAAACAAACAAAGTGTTTGAAAATTTACTAGAACATTTTTCGGTTGCTCAGATATACAGTATTATATACAGAGCAGTTGCAAATAGCACAAAATTATACCAAGAGAAAAGAATGCCACGAAAAAAAGCCGCCAATGCTGTAATAACTTTTTGCGAATCAAATGGGGAGAGAGCGATTGCTGAAGGGTGGAACTTATCCAAATACCGTAGGGATTATAATTTACCAGAAACACTTATTAGTCAAGTTTTTTTCACTTCGATTCTTAAGATAGCTTACATTGGCTTTGAAGAAAAGCCAACTCCAGACATATAAATAAACACATTGTTTGGGGAGTGTAAAATTAACTGTGTAAGTAAGAATGCGTACGATTCTTGCTCACACAGTTTTTTTATTTTGGTAAAATGAACATATATCTAAAGGAGTGATTTCGATGGGGAAAATCAAAAGAGATCCAAACTCCGTAGAATTAGCAGAAAAAATCATTGAGCAATACCAACCTAAGTCAGTAGAAGATATGCAAAACGCCCTAAAAGAAATATTTGGTCCCATGTTTGAATCCATGTTAAAGGGTGAAATGAATCATCATTTAGGCTATGAGCCTAATGATAAGAATCAAAAAGACACAACAAACAGGCGTAACGGGTACGGCAAGAAAACACTGAAAACAACGGCTGGAGAAGTAGATATTGCTGTGCCACGGGATCGAGATGGTTCGTACGAACCACAACTTATACCAAAGCGTAAAAAGGATGTCTCAGCTATCGAGGATAAAGTGATTTCTATGTACGCCAAAGGCATGTCTCAACGGGATATCTCTTCCACCATAGAAGATATTTATGGCTTCTATGTCTCCCACGAAATGATTTCCGACATTACAGATGCGGTCCTTCCTGAGTTAGAAGAATGGCAATCTCGTCCTTTAAGCAACTGTTATGTGTTTCTATTTGTAGATTATCTATTTCAAGTAATCAGCCGAAGGTATGAAAATAGCTCCATCATTTTAACGTCGAACAAGACGTTCAGCCAGTGGGGAGAAGTATTAGGAGACGGAATTATTGCAACAGCAATATTGGATCGGTTGCTTCACCATTCCAGAGTCTTTTCTATTGACGGACAAAGTTTTCGAATGAAAAACAAAGCTACCGAATAAAGTGGCAGCTTTGTATAATTTTAACCCGACGATTTTGTATAAAATTAAACGTCCTTGACATCTTGTTCTATAAGACAACCTATTTCCAATAGTCTTAGTCTAATCAACACTTGTTTTGTAGATATTGATATAAAGAAGTTAGTTTATATAAATAGATCTATTAATAAGTAATTAAACTTACTAATAGATCTATTACATACCTTATCCACTCAAAACATGAGCAAAAACATGAGCATCAGCGATAATAATCACTGAAAAACACTAAACCAACAAGGTTTTTCAACCCATATTACATCATGCCGCCCATTCCGCCCATGCCACCCATGTCAGGCATAGAAGCACTACCTTCTGGTTCAGGTAAATCAGCAACAACTGCTTCTGTAGTTAAGAACATAGCTGCTACAGAAGCTGCGTTTTGTAATGCGGAACGTGTTACTTTCGTTGGGTCTACGATTCCGGATTCAACCATGTTTACCCACTCGCCTGTAGCTGCGTTGAATCCAACGCCTACTGCTTCGCCTTTTAGACGTTCTACGATGATAGAACCTTCTAGTCCAGCGTTGTGCGCGATTTGACGTACTGGCTCTTCAAGCGCACGTAGGACGATGCTTGCACCTGTAGCTTCGTCACCTTCTAGTGATAATCCTGCTACTTTGTTGTAGATGCTTACTAGTGCAGTACCACCACCAGCTACGATACCTTCTTGTACAGCAGCACGTGTAGAGTTTAATGCGTCTTCGATACGTAGTTTACGCTCTTTCAATTCTGTTTCTGTAGCTGCACCAACCTTAACTACTGCTACTCCACCAGAAAGTTTTGCAAGACGCTCTTGTAGTTTTTCTTTATCGAATTCAGAAGTTGTTTCTTCTGATTGTGCACGGATTTGTGCAACACGGGACGCGATTTGCTCTGCATCTCCAGAACCTTCTACGATTGTAGTGTACTCTTTCGTAACTACTACTTTAGAAGCGCGACCTAATTGCTCGATTCCAGTGTTTTTCAATTCTAGACCTAGGTCTTCTGTGATCACTTGACCACCAGTAAGAACTGCGATATCTTCTAGCATTGCTTTACGACGGTCCCCGAATCCAGGAGCTTTAACAGCTACTGCATTGAATGTACCACGAAGTTTGTTTACTACTAATGTAGCAAGTGCTTCGCCTTCTACGTCTTCTGCAATGATTAGAAGTGGACGACCTTGTTGAACCACTTGCTCTAACACTGGAAGTACTTCTTGAATGTTAGAGATTTTCTTATCGGTGATAAGGATGTATGGATCTTCAAGCTCTGCTTCCATTTTATCTTGGTCTGTTACCATGTATGGAGAAGCATATCCACGGTCGAATTGCATCCCTTCTACGACTTCAAGCTCTGTGTTGAAGCCTTTAGATTCTTCGATTGTGATAACCCCATCGTTACCAACTCGTTCCATTGCTTCTGCAATGAGTTGACCTACTTCTTCGTCTGCAGAAGAAATAGCCGCAACTTGTGCGATAGATTCTTTGCTTTCGATAGGTTTAGAGATTGCTTTTAATTCTTCTACAGCAACCTCTACTGCTTTTTCAATACCACGACGTACACCGACTGGGTTTGCACCAGAAGCTACGTTTTTCAAGCCTTCACGAATCATAGCTTGTGCTAGAACTGTTGCAGTTGTTGTACCGTCCCCTGCAACATCATTTGTTTTAGAAGCTACTTCTGCTACTAGTTGAGCACCCATGTTTTCGAAGTGATCTTCTAGTTCGATTTCTTTTGCAATGGTTACCCCATCATTTGTGATAAGGGGAGAACCGTATTTTTTATCGAGAACAACGTTACGACCTTTTGGTCCAAGTGTTACTTTAACTGCATTAGCAAGTGTGTCAACACCGCGTAACATCGCGCGACGTGCTTCTTCACTAAACTTGATTTCTTTAGCCATGTGTAAATGCCTCCTTAAAGGTTTTCGTTATGATATGGTAAAAAAAGTTCCTCGTTTATTAACCAACAATAGCTAGAATATCGCTCTCACGAAGAATTAAGTATTCTTTGCCTTCGTATTTCACTTCTGTACCTGCGAACTTGGAGTAGATGACAATGTTTCCTTCTTCTACTTCAAGAGCAACCTTTTGGTTATTCTCGGTTACGCGACCAGATCCAACTGCTACTACTTTACCTTCTTGTGGCTTTTCTTTTGCAGAGTCTGGAAGTACGATACCGCTTGATGTTTTCTCCTCTTGTTGAACAAGTTCGATTACTACACGATCACCTAGTGGTTTTAACATGTGAGAAACCCTCCTTAATTTGAATATATTTTAAAATGGATTGATTATTAGCACTCACCTAATAAGAGTGCTAACACATTTATTATAATAAATAAATCCATTTCATTTTGCAAGAGATTCCTTTTAAATTTTTTGCATAATTTACCTATACCATCTTACCCGCAATGCTTTCGATTCATACCTAGTCTATTTCTATGTTAAAATACGTACAATGAGAAGTAATTCGATATGTTTTTAATAAAGGAGTCGTTGCATCTTGCCGAAAAGGTATTGGTATGTCATCTTAACGTACGTTATCATGCAGCTATCTGGGGCACTAGTTGCTCCAATCATTAAGGCTATGGGCCTAGATCCATTTACAGCAGGTGTATTCTGGAGTGTCTTTAGCTTCTTAGCTGCGCTAGTTATTACTCTTTTCCTATTAAGAGAGGATATGAATGTAGGGAGTGAACGGGGAGCTGCCGGAGTAGGTACCATTATTCTATGGTCTATTCTAGGAATTTTTCTTGCTTACTTTGCCCAATTCATCGCAGCTATTATTGAAACGTTCCTTTTAAAAATTCCACCAGGATCTGAGAATACGCAAGACATCATGAACATTACTAGGTCTGCTCCTATCTTTATTTTAATCGTCGTCTTTATCGCCCCTATATTAGAGGAAGTTATTTTCCGGAAAATTATTTTCGGTACTATTTATCAAAAGACGAATTTTATCATTGCAGGAGTGGCATCCGCGCTTGTGTTTGCGTTGGTACACGCTGATCCGCTTCATCTCATTATGTATATGAGCATGGGATTTGTCTTCGCATTTCTATATGTACAGACGAAACGAATTATTGTACCGATTATTACCCATATGGCGATGAACGGATTTGTCGTGATTGCGCAATATAATATGGACCCTGAAGAAATGGAAAAAATGCTTGAACAATTTGAAAAAATACAAATGATTATTTTTGGAGGCTAAGGATACATGAGGACCTCACCATTGTTTACAGCGTCTCTATACTTTTTTATAGGGATACTGTTTACGTATTTAGCAATTACTTTCGTAGAGGATACTATTTGGAATGTTACAACGATCTTACTATTGCTTTTTGCAACCACTTATGTTGTCATATCCATCCGCCTCTTCCTATTACATCTCGCGATTAAACGCGCGAAGAAAAAATAAAGAAGCAGAGTCTCTCATTTTTAATGGAGAGCTCTGCTTCTTTTATTCCATCTCATCTAACGGATAATGCTTTAAGAAATAAACGAGCGATTGTAGTTCCACAACTAAGTCAATATGATGCACGCGAATTCGCTCTGGCACCGTGATGCGAGCAGGAGTAAAGTTAAGAATTCCGTCAATCCCCGCTTCGACTAAACGCTCCGCTATTGGTTGTGCCTCGGATTGAGGGACAGTTAGAATCGCAACACTAGTATCGCCTAGACGCTCCTCTAGATCCTGTATATGATACACCGGTACGCCTCCAATGTCCTTTCCGACTTTATCTGGATCTGCATCAAATGCCATTTCAATCTTTGTATTGTTGTTTTTCGTAAAATTATAATGTAAAAAAGCGGTTCCAAGATTTCCGACTCCAATTAATGCGATTTTCGCCATTTCATCTTGGTCTAATGTTTTACGGAAAAAGCCAAGTAAGTATTCCACATTATAGCCATATCCTTTTTTCCCTAGTGCACCAAAATAAGAAAAGTCTCTGCGAATCGTAGCTGAATCTACTTTTACCGCTTCACTTAATTCTTTGGAGGATACTCTTAGCTTTCCTTGGTGATGTAAATTGTTAAGAAATCGATAATATAATGGCAAGCGCTTCGCTGTCGCTTGTGGTATTTTATTTTCCATGTTCATTTCCATCCCTCCGGTGGTCGATGCAACAATAATGCGATGTTCTAGTTTCATTCTATCAGATATTCTCTAAAATTGTGTGATTATTTATACAAACTTTTTCCAGAGCATACACGTGTGTTGCTAGTTCGCCTTCGATTAGGATACACTTAAGCCATTGAGGTGAAACCAAAATGATATTGTTACAAGTGAACCAATTAACAAAACGGTTTGGAGCAGAGTTGATTCTCTCCAACATCAAAATAGAAGTACAAACGAAGGACCGAATCGCCATTGTCGGACGTAATGGTGCAGGAAAATCTACGCTATTAAAGATATTGGCTGGGGAGCTATCCTATGATTCTGGGGAAATCTTTCGACCGAAGCAAGTCAGTCTTGGATATCTTGCCCAAAACACTGGATTAGAATCCAATCAAACGATCTGGAAAGAGATGCTATCCGTCTTTACAGCATTAATCGAACAAGAAAAAAAGTTGCGACAGATGGAAGCAGAGATGGGCAATCCTGACTTACTGGCTAATCAAGCGGCCTATCAAAACCTGTTAGAGGAATACGATCGACGCCAGGATGCCTTTAAACGGGACGGTGGCTACCAGTATGAAGCAGATATTAAGGCCGTGCTTAATGGACTCAGCTTCCAAGGCTTTGATTTAGATACCCCGATTCATGAACTAAGTGGTGGTCAAAAAACACGTCTTGCGTTAGGAAAGCTGCTTCTTTCCAAGCCAGATATCCTCATCCTAGATGAGCCTACAAACCATCTAGATATCGAAACCCTATCCTGGTTAGAAGGCTATTTGAACGGGTATCCGGGTGCTGTGGTCATCGTATCCCACGACCGCTACTTCTTAGATAAGACCGTGAACGTCGTGTACGAGATTTCCCGCCATCATTCTACAAAGTTTCATGGTAATTATTCTAAATATCTAGATCAAAAAGCGGAAAACTATGAGCGAGATAGGAAGCTTTACGAGAAGCAACAAACAGAAATTAAAAAAATGGAAGACTTCATTCAAAAAAATATCGTACGCGCATCCACGACAAAGCGAGCCCAAAGTCGAAGAAAGCAGCTAGAAAAAATGGATGTCATGGATCGGCCAGATGGCGATGAAGCATCTGCACGGTTCTCGTTCCAAGTAGAAAAGCGTAGTGGAAATGACGTGTTAAAAGTACGAGATCTCGCCTTCCGATATGAGGATGGAGACGATTTTATTTTTTCCGATCTACACGTTGATATTTCCAGAGGAGACAGCATTGCACTTGTAGGTCCAAATGGGGTTGGAAAATCGACATTACTAAAAACGATTATTGGACAGCTTTCCCCTGCCTACGGACAGATTCAAATCGGAACAAATGTCCAAATTGGCTACTATGACCAGGAACAAACGCAGCTGCATCCCCAAAAAACCGTATTACAAGAATTATGGGATGATTATCCGCTATGGAATGAAAAAGATATTCGGACCATCCTCGGAAACTTTCTGTTTAGTGGAGATGATGTATTAAAAGTCGTTTCCTCACTCAGTGGTGGGGAAAAGGCACGGCTCGCATTAGCTAAGCTAATGATGGAAAAATCTAATCTTCTTATTCTAGATGAGCCTACGAACCACCTAGATTTAGATAGTAAAGAAGTGTTAGAGGCAGCACTTGTAGATTTTCCTGGTACGATTCTTTTCGTTTCCCACGACCGGTATTTTATCAATAAGATCGCCACACAAGTATTAGAGATGCAGCCTGGTTCTTCTACGATGTACTTAGGGGATTATGATTATTACTTAGAAAAGAAGCAGGAAGAGTTCGAGTTAATGGAACTAGAAAAACAAGAAGCCGCACCTGTAAAAGAAACGCAAACGGCGAAGTCTACGTTTGAACAAGAGAAAGCATTAAAAAAAGAAATGCGTAAAATTCAACGAAGAATAGAAGAGATCGAACAGCAAATAGAAGAGTTAGAAGCACGGACCGAGGAAATTGATGAACTCTTATGTAATCCAGATGTCTTTCAAGACCATGAGAAGGCGCTTGAGCTAACGGAAGAGAATACGGACATTCAACAGAAGCTGGAAGCGTTAATGGAAGAATGGGAAGCATTACAAACAGAATGATAGGTATAGGGGCTAGGACATAACGAAAAGGATAAGTCGAAAAGCCGAACAACAGCCTATACTAGCTCCGGAAATATACGTAGACTCCAGCGGGAGGAAAGGCATCGGTGAGACCCCACAGTGCGTCAGCACGAGGAGGCTCACCAGCCGCCCGCGGAAAGCGTAGTATATTTCCGGAGCGGAGTATAGGCACTAATGAGAATTGTTCGTTTTTTCATTGCTTACTATACTTTTGTCCCAGTCTCCATTTTATTGCCTGTGGATGCGTTATCCGACATTTTCAGGCAATATCTATCCACTTATTCAGGACTTATTCACGTTTCCACAATCCTATCCACAGATTTACCCCCGCCAAATCAATCTTCCACATACTTACTCACATAATCCACAGGATTCAATGCATTTATCCACAGATTTCACCCACATGAATCGTCCTTTTATGACAATATTCGATATTAAAATATCCACACCAATTAATAATTGGTGTGGATAACTAATTTACACTTTAGATTTTCTGCTTCCATATAGCTCCAAATCTAACGATGGATTTGCATTCAAATCCCAGCCTGCTCGGTGCCCTTGGTCAAACGCTATACTTCCTGCCGCTGCAATCATCGCAGCATTGTCTGTACAAAGATGTAGAGGTGGAATCATGAGCTCTACATCTTCCCCTTTGAAGACTTCCTCCAAGGAGGATCTAAGTCCTTTATTTGCTGCAACTCCACCAGCAACAATAACCTGTTTGACATGAAATTCCCTTGCTGCTTGTAGCGTCTTTTTCGTTAACACTTCTACGACACTAGCCTGAAAACTGGCAGCAATATCCTCGGATTTCAGCTCTTCCCCTCTTTGCTTTGCGTTATGAAGTGTATTTAGAACGGCAGATTTAAGTCCACTAAAACTAAAATCGTAGGAATCCTCTTCTAACCAAGCCCTCGGAAAATCGATTGTCGCCTCACCACTTTGCGCCAGCTTGTCTATCATGGGACCACCTGGATATGGGAGGTTTAACGTTCGGGCAACTTTATCATAGGCTTCTCCAGCAGCGTCATCTCTCGTTTCCCCCAATACTTCAAAGTGTCCATGCTCTTTCATAAGAATAAGCTCCGTGTGCCCACCTGAAACGACTAGAGCTAATAGCGGAAATTCGAATTCTTTTTCCAAGCGATTCGCATAAATATGTCCGGCGATATGATGGACACCGAGAAGTGGCTTTTGTTTCGCAAACGCTAATGCTTTTGCAGCATTTACCCCTACGAGAAGCGCTCCAACTAAGCCTGGACCTTCGGTAACGGCGATGGCATCTACATCCTCTACCTTCATTTGCGCTTCTTCCAGCGCTTGCTCTATGACAAACGTGATTTGTTCCACATGATGTCGGGAAGCAATCTCTGGGACTACTCCTCCAAATCGTTTGTGACTTTCAATCTGGGACGCTACAACGTTTGAGATAATTTCTTTTCCATTCTTCACAATAGCAGCAGCCGTTTCATCACAGCTCGTTTCAATCCCTAATATATATTGATCTTTATTCATCGTAAGTTCACCCACATTACTAATGCATCTTCATTATTATCCGTATAATAGCTTTTTCTAATTCCACCTGGCACTAAGCCGAAGCTGCTGTACATTCGCTGTGCCACGGTGTTAGAAATCCGAACTTCCAGAGATAATCGTGTGCCGCCTAGCACTGCTGCCTTATGCATCACATGCTGGAATAACAATTTTCCATAGCTATGACCTCGATGGCTTGGGAGAATAGCGATGTTCGTAATTTGTGCTTCATCAATAATCACCCATAAACCACAATAGCCTACAACTTGGCCATCTACCTCCACAACAAAGTAATTTGCGTATTGGTTGTTAGTCAGCTCATTAAAGAATATATCTCTTGGCCATGGCGTTGCAAAGGATTGTTGTTCAATATGAACAACTTGATCAATGTCCTCGAGAACCATTTTCCGTATCGTTGCCTCAGCCATTCTTTTGCTCTCCTTGTTGCTCCAGCCACTTTGCCTCTGCTTCCACAAGTCTTAAATAACTTGGCGTAAGAGAATGAACAGGTTCAGCTTCTTTCTCTGATAAGTCGTCCACCATAAGCGATGGCCTTGGAATATGATAAAAAGAATCTGTTGGGAACACAGCTAATTCTTTCATGATTTCTTGAATTCTCTGCTTATGCAGCTTTATATCTTGACTTAAAAAGAGAACAGGCTTTCCTTCTATCTTTAATTGCTTAAGCCAATCCTCAAATAATATGTTTGTTTCTTCTTTGGAGAGTTGCAGTTCTCCTGCCTCGTTCTGCTCATATAATCCTGTGTACACCAGTCCACGTCTTGCGTCAAAAAAAGGACATATCAAACCGGAAAAATATGTGGCTTGTCTTGCCACCAATTCTAGGCTTGAAACCGCAATAACTGGAATACCTAGCGCCCATCCCATCGTTTTAGCCGTGGTTAATCCAATTCGAACCCCTGTATAAGAACCAGGACCCTTTGCAACCACAATGCGGTCCAATTCCTCAGGCTTTGTATGTGTATCAGACATTAACTGATAAATAGCTGGCATTAATCGTACCGAATGATTCTTCTGTACATTGGACATGTATTCCCCAGCTAGGTTGCCGTCTTTTATCACAGCAACACCTAGAACCTGGTTCGACGTATCCATTGCTAATATGTTCATCGTCCTAACTCCTCACAAACTCTCTCAAATTTCATACCTCGTGGATAAAGCTTTATTTTCCTAGTATGCTCATCTATTATTTCTAATTGGATATCTAATCGCTCATCCGGGAGGAAATCTGCGATGAACGAAGCCCATTCCACGATTGAAATTCCAGGCCCATTGAAATACTCATCGAATCCGATATCTTCTTCACTTTCTTCTAATCGGTACACATCCATATGATATAAAGGCAATTCACCCATATACTCCTTCACAATCGTAAACGTAGGACTATTAATCGTTCTTCGCACTCCAAGCCCTGTCCCAATTCCCTTTGTAAACGTTGTTTTACCCGCACCTAAGTCCCCTTCAAGGGTCACTACTGCACCTGGATGTAATAACGTTGCTAGTTTCTCCGCAAGATGCTTCGTTTCTAATTCTGTATGTGCTATAAATTCATAACTTTTCATTCTAATCACCTTTTAAATGGTTGAACCCTTCTTTTTTTAGGATCTGTTTAGTCCCGGCTTCATGTAAAAATACAGTCGGAGTACTTCCCTTTGCTTGTTCGACTCTTCCAATCCTCGTTACACGCGTTCCAGTTTTACGTGCTGCTTCCTCTACCCGTCCCCAATCAGACGGTGGAACTGTACCTATTAATTCATAATCTTCGCCACCAGATAAGACCCATTTTCTTAATAAGAATTTATCAAATGATGTCTTCAATGATGAATGAATAGGTAACGCTTCATAGTCAATATGTAAATCTACATGAGAGGATTCAGCAATTTCACCAACGTCACTACTAATTCCATCGCTTACGTCATTCAAAGAAAGCCTTTTTATAGCTTCCAGAGATTTTGCAAACTTCACTCTTGGGCTTGGTCTACGATGACGGTTTATTACATAATCGTAGTCTTCACCTTTTTCTTTCTTTAACAATACGTGGAGACCTGCTGCCGAATCACCGAGCGTTCCTGTTACAAACACGACATCACCTGGCAGCGCATGACTTCGATACCTTGCTTTTCCACTCGTCACTTCTCCCATAATCGTAACAGAGACAACTAGTTGGTCTCCTGAAACCGTATCTCCACCAATGAGATCCATGTTATACAGTCGAGCTAAGTCCTCCATCCCTTTATATAGTGCTTGAAGCTCTTCCTCTGACCAATGCTTCGGAATTACAATAGATACTAAGTAAAAGGATGGAGTAGATCCCATAGCTGCCATATCACTAAGATTTGTAGCTAGTACCCGATACCCAACATCATATGCACTCATTGTTTCCTTAGAAAAGTGAATTCCTTCTACGAATGTATCTACCGAAGTAACCACATCATGGTACATAGGACGGAAAACAGCAGCGTCATCTCCAATTCCTTTTATAAGGTTAGTACGTTTATAGGTTTTTGGTTGAATAGATTGTATAAAAGAAAATTCGTCCATAAGAAATCCTCTCTAGTATCGACATCTCCTCCTCCTATGATAGCAAAAACCTTTGTAATTTAAAAAAATTAGGGAAATCACGTTCAGTATTATCCACGTATATAACAGAAAAGCCTTAGGATTTTTCATCTCCTAAGGCTTATGTATAGACAATATAATGGCGGTCCGGACGGGACTCGAACCCGCGACCTCCTGCGTGACAGGCAGGCATTCTAACCAACTGAACTACCGGACCATAGCTTGTACTAATTAACGTAGTAAGAAATTTGGTTGCACCCTTCCGGGCACCACTATAAATTTCTAACATGGATGTTAATTCAACGTAGTAAGAAATTTGGTTGCACTCTTCGAGTACTACTATTATTTTCTAACGGAGAAGTAAATCGACGTTGTTAGAAAATGATTGGTTGCACTCTTCGAGTACTTCTGATTTTATCCTAGCTAAGAAGTAGTTCGACGTAGTCAGGATAAATATTTTGGTTGCGGGGGCAGGATTTGAACCTACGACCTTCGGGTTATGAGCCCGACGAGCTACCAGACTGCTCCACCCCGCGATGATAAAAAGTATTTAATATTGTTCATGAGCAATGTTTGGATTTAAACCAAATGTTTGAACCCCTGCATCTTCTAGCTTATTCAAAGATGATTAGTGATTCAGGGTTACTCGCAGTTTATTCGGTAGAAGTTTTGCTCGTTGCTCCACCCTGCGATGATAAAAAGTATTTAATATTGTTCATGAGCAATGTTTGGATTTAAACCAAATGTTTGAACCCCTGCATCTTCTAGCTTATTCAAAGATGATTAGTGCTTCGGGGTTACTCGCAGTTTATTCGGTGGACGTTTTGCTCGTTGCTCCACCCCGCGACGATAATAAGTATTTTTGGTTGGCCTAGCGACGTCCTACTCTCGCAGGGGCAATGCCCCAACTACCATGGGCGCTGAAGAGCTTAACTTCTGTGTTCGGCATGGGAACAGGTGTGACCTCTTCGCTCTTGCCACTAGACCTTAAATGTAGAGTTAAGTTTATACCCTAAAAACTAGATAAGAGTTAGACAATCAAACGAGCTAGAGCCACGGCCAGCTCCAGTGTCCAGCAACTAGCGAGACTTCGCTCACCGTGTTTCCTTTATCTCCTACAGTTCAGTCCAGTCCGTACGTTGCTAAGCGGGACACTTCCGCTTTTGATCTTTAGTTAAGTCCTCGATCGATTAGTATTCGTCAGCTGCACATGTCACCATGCTTCCACCTCGAACCTATCAACCTCATCGTCTCTGAGGGATCTTACTCATTTAAAATGATGGGAAGTCTCATCTTGAGGGGGGCTTCATGCTTAGATGCTTTCAGCACTTATCCCTGCCACACGTAGCTACCCAGCTATGCTCCTGGCGGAACAACTGGTGCACCAGCGGTGTGTCCATCCCGGTCCTCTCGTACTAAGGACAGCTCCTCTCAAACTTCCAACGCCCACGACGGATAGGGACCGAACTGTCTCACGACGTTCTGAACCCAGCTCGCGTACCGCTTTAATGGGCGAACAGCCCAACCCTTGGGACCGACTACAGCCCCAGGATGCGATGAGCCGACATCGAGGTGCCAAACCTCCCCGTCGATGTGGACTCTTGGGGGAGATAAGCCTGTTATCCCCGGGGTAGCTTTTATCCGTTGAGCGATGGCCCTTCCATGCGGAACCACCGGATCACTAAGCCCGACTTTCGTCCCTGCTCGACTTGTAGGTCTCGCAGTCAAGCTCCCTTCTGCCTTTACACTCTTCGAATGATTTCCAACCATTCTGAGGGAACCTTTGGGCGCCTCCGTTACTCTTTGGGAGGCGACCGCCCCAGTCAAACTGCCCACCTGACACTGTCTCCGAACCGGATCACGGTCCTGGGTTAGAAGGTCCGTACAGCCAGGGTGGTATCCCACCAGCGCCTCCACCGAAGCTAGCGCTCCGGTTTCTCAGGCTCCCACCTATCCTGTACAAGCTGTACCAACATTCAATATCAGGCTACAGTAAAGCTCCACGGGGTCTTTCCGTCCTGTCGCGGGTAATGCGCATCTTCACGCATAGTATAATTTCACCGGGTCTCTCGTTGAGACAGTGCCCAAGTCGTTGCACCTTTCGTGCGGGTCGGAACTTACCCGACAAGGAATTTCGCTACCTTAGGACCGTTATAGTTACGGCCGCCGTTTACTGGGGCTTCGGTTCAACGCTTCGCCGAAGCTAACGCATCCCCTTAACCTTCCAGCACCGGGCAGGTGTCAGCCCCTATACTTCGCCTTTCGGCTTCGCAGAGACCTGTGTTTTTGCTAAACAGTCGCTTGGGCCTTTTCACTGCGGCTTCTCATGCAAGAAGCACCCCTTCTCCCGAAGTTACGGGGTCATTTTGCCGAGTTCCTTAACGAGAGTTCTCCCGATCACCTTAGGATTCTCTCCTCGCCTACCTGTGTCGGTTTGCGGTACAGGCACCTCTTTCCTCACTAGAGGCTTTTCTTGGCAGTGTGAAATCAGGAACTTCGGTACTATATTTCCCTCCCCATCACAGCTTGTGATTGCCAGACGGATTTGCCTATCTGACTCACTCACTGCTTGGACGCGCTCATCCAGCGGCGCGCTTTCCCTATCCTACTGCGTCCCCCCGTCGTTCAAACGGAAAGGAGGTGGTACAGGAATATCAACCTGTTGTCCATCGCCTACGCCTTTCGGCCTCGGCTTAGGTCCTGACTAACCCTGAGCGGACGAGCCTTCCTCAGGAAACCTTAGGCATTCGGTGAAGAAGATTCTCACTTCTTTTTCGCTACTCATACCGGCATTCTCACTTCTAAGCGCTCCACCAGTCCTTACGGTCTGACTTCGCTGCACTTAGAACGCTCTCCTACCATTGTTCGTAAGAACAATCCACAGCTTCGGTGATACGTTTAGCCCCGGTACATTTTCGGCGCAGAGTCACTCGACCAGTGAGCTATTACGCACTCTTTAAATGGTGGCTGCTTCTAAGCCAACATCCTGGTTGTCTAAGCAACTCCACATCCTTTTCCACTTAACGTATACTTGGGGACCTTAGCTGGTGGTCTGGGCTGTTTCCCTTTCGACTATGAACCTTATCACCCATAGTCTGACTCCCAAGATAAAGTAGCTGGCATTCGGAGTTTGACTGAATTCGGTAACCCGATGAGGGCCCCTAGTCCAATCAGTGCTCTACCTCCAGTACTCATTTCTTGAGGCTAGCCCTAAAGCTATTTCGGAGAGAACCAGCTATCTCCGTGTTCGATTGGCATTTCACCCCTACCCACACCTCATCCCCGCACTTTTCAACGTGCGTGGGTTCGGGCCTCCAGTCAGTGTTACCTGACCTTCACCCTGGACATGGGTAGATCACACGGTTTCGGGTCTACGACCCCTTACTACAACGCCCTATTCAGACTCGCTTTCGCTGCGGCTCCGTCTATACGACTTAACCTTGCAAGAGATCGTAACTCGCCGGTCCATTCTACAAAAGGTACGCCGTCACCCGTTAATGGGCTCCGACTACTTGTAGGCACACGGTTTCAGGTTCTCTTTCACTCCCCTCCCGGGGTGCTTTTCACCTTTCCCTCACGGTACTGGTTCACTATCGGTCACTAGGGAGTATTTAGCCTTGGGAGATGGTCCTCCCGGATTCCGACGGAATTTCACGTGTTCCGCCGTACTCAGGATCCACTCTGGAGGAAACAGTCTTTCGATTACAGGGCTCTTACCTTCTTCGGCTGATCGTTCCAGATCGATTCGTCTACACTATTTCTTTGTAACTCCGTATAGAGTGTCCTACAACCCCAGAAAGCAAGCTTTCTGGTTTGGGCTGTTTCCGTTTCGCTCGCCGCTACTCAGGAAATCGCATTTGCTTTCTCTTCCTCTGGGTACTAAGATGTTTCAGTTCCCCAGGTCTGCCTCCTATATCCTATGGATTCAGATATAGGTACTACTCCATTACGAGCAGTGGGTTTCCCCATTCGGAAATTCCCGGATCAACGCCTACGTACGGCTCCCCGAGACATATCGGTGTTCGTCCCGTCCTTCTTCGGCTCCTAGTGCCAAGGCATCCACCGTGCGCCCTTCTTCACTTAACTAATAGTCTGTGAAAAGACGTGGTCTTTACTAAAATTGATGTCTTGTTTACTCTTATCTAGTTTTCAAGGTACAAGCTGAGGTTTTAATCCCTCAAAACTGAACCAAACAACCAAGTATGTCTCTCTGACCAGCTCCGAAGAGCTGGCTTCCGTTATCTTTCCTTAGAAAGGAGGTGATCCAGCCGCACCTTCCGATACGGCTACCTTGTTACGACTTCACCCCAATCATTGGCCCCACCTTCGGCGGCTGGCTCCTAAAAGGTTACCTCACCGACTTCGGGTGTTGCCAACTCTCGTGGTGTGACGGGCGGTGTGTACAAGGCCCGGGAACGTATTCACCGCGGCATGCTGATCCGCGATTACTAGCGATTCCGGCTTCATGTAGGCGAGTTGCAGCCTACAATCCGAACTGAGAATGGTTTTATGGGATTTGCTTCACCTCGCGGCTTCGCTGCCCTTTGTACCATCCATTGTAGCACGTGTGTAGCCCAGGTCATAAGGGGCATGATGATTTGACGTCATCCCCACCTTCCTCCGGTTTGTCACCGGCAGTCACCTTAGAGTGCCCAACTAAATGCTGGCAACTAAGATCAAGGGTTGCGCTCGTTGCGGGACTTAACCCAACATCTCACGACACGAGCTGACGACAACCATGCACCACCTGTCACTCTGTCCCCGAAGGGAACGCCCTATCTCTAGGGTTGTCAGAGGATGTCAAGACCTGGTAAGGTTCTTCGCGTTGCTTCGAATTAAACCACATGCTCCACCGCTTGTGCGGGCCCCCGTCAATTCTTTTGAGTTTCAGCCTTGCGGCCGTACTCCCCAGGCGGAGTGCTTAATGCGTTAACTTCAGCACTAAGGGGCGGAAACCCCCTAACACCTAGCACTCATCGTTTACGGCGTGGACTACCAGGGTATCTAATCCTGTTCGCTCCCCACGCTTTCGCGCCTCAGCGTCAGTTACAGACCAGAGAGTCGCCTTCGCCACTGGTGTTCCTCCACATCTCTACGCATTTCACCGCTACACGTGGAATTCCACTCTCCTCTTCTGCACTCAAGTTCCCCAGTTTCCAATGACCCTCCACGGTTAAGCCGTGGGCTTTCACATCAGACTTAAGGAACCGCCTGCGCGCGCTTTACGCCCAATAATTCCGGACAACGCTTGCCCCCTACGTATTACCGCGGCTGCTGGCACGTAGTTAGCCGGGGCTTTCTCGTTAGGTACCGTCAAGGTACAAGCAGTTACTCTTGTACGTGTTCTTCCCTAACAACAGAACTTTACGATCCGAAAACCTTCATCGTTCACGCGGCGTTGCTCCGTCAGACTTTCGTCCATTGCGGAAGATTCCCTACTGCTGCCTCCCGTAGGAGTCTGGGCCGTGTCTCAGTCCCAGTGTGGCCGATCACCCTCTCAGGTCGGCTACGCATCGTTGCCTTGGTAGGCCGTTACCCTACCAACTAGCTAATGCGCCGCGGGTCCATCTATAAGGGACAGCAAAAGCCGCCTTTCAACTTTCTCCCATGCAGGAAAAAGTGTTATCCGGTATTAGCCCCGGTTTCCCGGAGTTATCCCAGTCTCATAGGCAGGTTACCCACGTGTTACTCACCCGTCCGCCGCTCGTTCCACTATCGTCACCCCGAAGGGGTCAGATAGCTTCCCGCGCTCGACTTGCATGTATTAGGCACGCCGCCAGCGTTCGTCCTGAGCCAAGATCAAACTCTCCAATAGATGACGCACACGGATGTGCTAATGCAGCTGTTGCGACAGGACGTCGCGAACTTAAGCTGTTTCATTGGTGTTTGCTTGCTCAATAATAAAGCTAGCTAAAATCTTACTTAACATACTGGTTGTTTTGTTCAGTTTTCAAGGATCAAATGGTGGGCCTGAGTGGACTCGAACCACCGACCTCACGCTTATCAGGCGTGCGCTCTAACCAGCTGAGCTACAGGCCCCTTAAATGGAGCGGGTGAAGGGAATCGAACCCTCGACATCAGCTTGGAAGGCTGAGGTTTTACCACTAAACTACACCCGCATTATAAAAGGGATATTACTTTATTACTCTTTACTCTATTCTCGATAAAATCTATAAAACTCAAGATGGTCGGGAAGACAGGATTTGAACCTGCGACCCCTTGGTCCCAAACCAAGTGCTCTACCAAGCTGAGCTACTTCCCGTTAATGGCGCGCCCGAGAGGAGTCGAACCCCTAACCTTTTGATCCGTAGTCAAACGCTCTATCCAATTGAGCTACGGGCGCATATTTTATCGAGCGACAATTATATATTATATAACACATCAACTAGGAAGTCAAGGCTTTTTGAACCACATTTTTTGGTGCGGTCGAGAGGACTTGAACCTCCACGGGATTACCTCCCACTAGGCCCTCAACCTAGCGCGTCTGCCATTCCGCCACGACCGCATTTTATCTAAAGAAAAGAAAATGCCGTGCAGAAATCCCACAGCAATGAAAGAGTGCGGGTGGAGGGACTTGAACCCCCACGTCAAGAGACACTAGATCCTAAGTCTAGCGCGTCTGCCAATTCCGCCACACCCGCAAGAAAATGGTGAGCCATGCAGGATTCGAACCTGCGACCCTCTGATTAAAAGTCAGATGCTCTACCAACTGAGCTAATGGCTCATTTAAATGCTTTATAATCTTTTTTCTATATATATCTATAGGAACGTATCGTTTGATTATTGAGGTCATACAAATCAACTTGATTCATATAATTATAGTAAAAGAAAAAAAAGAAAAAAGTGGCTGGGCTAGCTGGATTCGAACCAGCGCATGACGGTACCAAAAACCGTTGCCTTACCGCTTGGCTATAGCCCAACAAATGGCGGTCCGGACGGGACTCGAACCCGCGACCTCCTGCGTGACAGGCAGGCATTCTAACCAACTGAACTACCGGACCGGACTAAAAGGTATGAAAATAAAAGTGACCCGTACGGGATTCGAACCCGTGTTACCGCCGTGAAAGGGCGGTGTCTTAACCACTTGACCAACGGGCCATAATGGCGGAGAAGGAGGGATTTGAACCCTCGCGCCGCTTACACGACCTACACCCTTAGCAGGGGCGCCTCTTCAGCCACTTGAGTACTTCTCCACTGGCTCCACAGGTAGGATTCGAACCTACGACCGATCGGTTAACAGCCGATTGCTCTACCACTGAGCTACTGTGGAATAATAATGAATCATGCGTTGCTGTTTAACAGCGACGATAAATATAATAACTCATTTAAAAAGCAATGTCAAACATTATTTAAAACAAAAATTACAAATCGTTTCTTTACATAATGCGTCTACATGACATTGTACTTACTTAACCACCCTATGGTCAAGTCATTCACATGAAAAAGTGTATTTTTTCAAATGCTTATTTAATTTAACATGTTCCATACTTTACGTCAATGAAAAGCTACAACCTTTTTTTGGAAGATGGAATGCTCTCCATTTCATTTCCATTATACTTTCTGCAACTTACCTCTACACTTCCCGCATCTGTACTTCTTTATATTCACTTGCCTCGCTCTTGTGTACACTTGTTCACACTTCACACATTTATAGCTATGCTTCACCCTTCTATTTTCAGCAGAAGGTAAGGAAGAACAAAACCTAGGAGATTTTGTTTCTTTCAGCAACTGACGGAATTCTGGATCGCGATGCTTATACCCTTTTCCTTCTATATGTAAATGGTAATGACAAAGCTCATGCTTGATGATTCCTTCGAATTCGTCTCTCCCTAGCTCTGTTAGGTATTTAGGATTTAATTCAATCCTTCTTTTAGTAGGAATATACCTCCCACCTGTTGTACGGAGCCTAGCATTGAAAGCTACGTCATCGACGAATGGTTTATGAAAATATTCAACGGATAATGAATGAACGAGCTTTTCTAATTCTACTTGCGTTAATGGCAACTCCATGCACAACAACCTCCCTTACTGCATACCCTATAGTACACTAGTTCCTATTTATATGCCATGGATAGAAGGGAGTCTATGCATATGCCTAAATGGTTTATGAAGCAAATGACAGAAGCTTTCCTTTCCAAAAACATATATCAAATCAAAATACTAAATCAATGCTGGTTTTTTTATCGAGAGAAAAACACTAACTCCTCTTAATTGAATCCATTATGATCACTTCCTATTTTGCACCAAAAATACCAGGCTTTCACCTGGTATTTTGTATGTGTGTTTAGTTTTCCACCATAGAAAGCGCAATCCGTTGTTTGTCCACATCTACTTGTTCCACCCAAACGGTTACGACATCTCCAACAGAAGCGATGTCCATTGGGTGTTTCACAAACTGTTTAGACATTTTCGATATATGAACAAGCCCATCCTGTTTGACTCCAATATCGACAAAGATACCGAAGTCCACTACATTTCGTACGGTTCCTTGCAGCTCCATTCCTGGTTTTAAATCTTCCATTGCTAACACATCTGTTTTTAGGAGTGGTTGGTCAAACTCGTCACGCGGGTCTCTTTCCGGTCTGGCTAACGCTCCAACGATGTCCTCTAACGTTGGGCGACCGATGGCTAACTCCTCTGCTAAAGAAGCTAGATCTAAAGACTTTAGCTTATCTTGCAATTTCGGTGTTCCGATATCTTGAACTGAGCAGTCCAATTTATTTAATAGCTTTTCCGTTGCTTTGTAGCTTTCAGGGTGAATTGGTGTCCGATCTAGCGGCTGGTCCCCATCTAATACTCGTAAGAAACCGATACATTGCTCATACGTTTTATTACCGAGTCTAGGAATATTCTTTAGCTGGCCACGGTTCGTAAACTTCCCTTCTTCATTTCGTTGCTTGACAATATTGTTAGCGACCGTTTTACTCAGGCCCGATACATATTGAAGTAAAGACGCAGAGGCAGTGTTTACGTTTACCCCTACTTGGTTAACTGCTGTTTCCACTACAAAGGTTAATGATTCACTTAAGCTCTTCTGTGATACATCATGTTGATACTGACCAACCCCGATGGATTTGGGATCTATTTTAACTAACTCAGCTAGTGGATCTTGCACTCGACGCGCGATAGAAACCGCACTTCTTTCTTCCACCTGTAAATCCGGAAATTCTTCTCTAGCTAATTTAGAGGCGGAGTATACACTTGCTCCAGCTTCGTTCACAATAATATAAGAAACGTCCAGATTATTATTTCGAATGGTGTCAGCAATAAATTGCTCCGTTTCTCTTGAAGCAGTACCATTTCCGATTGCTACTAACTCGATATTAAACTTATTCATATAGTCTAAGACGACAGCTTCTGCATTCTTCTTATCACTTTTTGGTGGTGTCGGATAGATGACATTGATAGAATGCACCTTACCTGTTTCATCGATTACTGCTAGCTTACAGCCCGTCCGATAGGCGGGATCTACACCTAATACTGTTTTCCCTTTTAGCGGTGGCTGAAGTAACAAGTTTTTCAGGTTTTTGGAGAATATATCAATCGCCTGTTCTTCTGCTGTTTCGGAGAGGGAACTTCTAATTTCTCGTTCGATAGATGGTTGTATTAGTCGTTTATAGCTATCTTCTATCGTTGATGCTAGAAGCTCTTTCGTCTCCTTCGAAGCAGAGGCTAGGATGATCTTCTTATTCAAATATAAAAGCACGTCATCTGTCGGCGGTTCAATCGTCACTTTTAATATATCCTCTTTCTCACCACGATTAAGCGCTAGGATTCGGTGGGAAACAATAGAACGAATAGGCTCATGGTATTCATAATACATTTCAAAAACGCCTTTTTCATCCTTCTCTTTTTTCTTCGCTTCCGCTTGAATCGTACCTAGTCGAAACGTCTTATCTCGAATATATTCACGATAAGTAGGATCATCCGCTATCCATTCTGCAATAATATCTGAAGCACCAGCTAGTACCTCTTCAACGGAAGTTAATTCATGCTCTTCAGATAAATATGTATGAGCTTCTGCTTCTAAAGTTTGAACTTGTTGTTTCCAAATCAACTGAGCAAGAGGTTCTAGTCCTTTTTCTTTTGCAACCGTCGCCCTCGTGCGTCTTTTCTGTTTATAAGGACGATAGAGATCCTCAACCTTTTGTAGCTGCGTAGCGTTTATAATGTCCTCTTTTAAATCTGGCGTTAGTTTTCCTTGTTCCTCTATTAATCGAATGACTTCTTCTTTCCGTTCTGACAAATGAAGGGCATACTGCCATTTGTCTTCAATCGCTTTTATTTGCACCTCATCTAATCCACCCGTTTGTTCCTTTCTATAACGAGCAATGAAAGGTACAGTGTTTCCTTTTTCGATTAAGGTGATTACTTGTTTAATTGGTTGGATGGCAACGCCTGTTTCCTTCGCCACCCATTTGATCAATGAATCTTTTTGTTCCACTTCACTCAACATTCTTCCTCCTATCTGTACTCCTTCTTATTCTACCAAATGATTGTACATATCCCAACACGACAATCGAAGCATTCCGCAGAAGGATGGACCAATTTTTAAAAATAAAAAAGAATGATCAAAACCATTCGATCATTCTTGTGTAGAAGCTACTCCGTGTATTTAATTGCAATGAGAGTTGTGTCGTCCTTTTCATTCGTTCCACATATGGACTCAAACGTTTCCGTAATCTGATGGACTTCTTTCATCATAAAATACTTAGACGATAAGTCTCTGTCATTCACTCCATCTGAAAAGAGAATAAAAACAAGATGATTCTCTAATTGCCCTTTTGTCACTTTAAAAGGACGCGGATAACCAGCTAAGTATCCGGAATTAGGAATGCTTCTTTTTTTCTCTCCAGATGAAGTAATGGTCATAACACCAACATTTCCGATAGAGGTAAAAGAAAAAGTATGTGAGTGGTAATCAACCTTCAGCATACCCAAGACAACACCACGTTTTCCAATCAATTCTTGATTGCATATCTTAATTAACTGATCAAGTGAAACATCCTTATTATGTTCAATGGCCTGAATCACAGCGTGAGACGATTCCTTGGCATATTCTCCACTACCGAGTCCGTCTGCTAATGCACAAATAAAGCCATCGTCTGTTTCTTCATAATAGTAGCTATCTCCACAATAGTAATTGCCTTTCTTGGCCTGCTGAAAGACGGAGACATCCATGCGTTTTCTTTCCGTCAACTAAATACCTCCGAGCTATCCGATTGAAGTGCCTCACGTAATTTTCTTAAAGCACGTCGTTGCAAACGGGAAACGTGCATTTGTGAGATACCCAATTGTTCTCCTGTTTCTTTTTGACTCAGATTCTGGAAATACGTACACTTCAAAATTTGCTGTTCTCTATCGGTAAGTATAGGTAAAATCTTCTCTAGTAGCATTTGCCGATCAATTTTATCATAGCCACTTTCTTCGTTCCCAATTAAATCAAGTATAGATACCTTACTTCCATCCGAGTCTGCCTCTATTTTACGATCGACTGATAATGCTTTGTAGCTTTTTCCCATTTCTAATGTCTCTAGTACTTCCTCTTCCGAGACATCTAAATGGTTAGCAATTTCGGCAATAGAAGGAGATTTCTGCTGGTCGGTCGTCAATTCTTCAATAGCTCTTTTTATTTTGGGCCCTAATTCTTTAATTCTTCTTGGAACATGTACACTCCACGTTTTATCACGGATAAAACGCTTCACTTCTCCAATAATTGTAGGTATAGCAAAAGATTCAAAAGATTTACCATAGGCTGGTTCGTATCTTCTAATCGCTGCTAATAATCCTAGCATCCCCACTTGGACGAGATCCTCGTGTATAGAGCTATTTTTTGAATATTTTCTAGCCAATGACTCTACTAAGTCCTGGTAGGCTAGCACTATTTTTTCTTGTATTACTTCGTCTGTGGGGTACTTCTGAAGATGTTGAATCCATTGGTAAACCTCATCCTCACCTCTATTGTGTGGTTGAGATTTGGTCGTCATCGATTCCCACCTCATTTTCATTGAGGTATTTTGTCATCAGAACAATAACCCCATAATCGTTATTAATTTCAACCTTGTCCATTAGTGCCTCTATTAGAAAAAGTCCGAACCCTCCCTCACGAAGGTTTTCAATGGACTCTTTCTGTTCGTACGGTCCAATTCCATCTTTGACCTGTTCTAAGTTAAAGCTGCCACCATGATCCGCGACCATGACTTCAAGACGATTTTCATATAAACCAAATCCGATCGTGACTTCACCAATTTCATCATGCTCGTACGCGTGAGTTACTGCATTTGTCATCGCTTCACTAATCGCTACCTTTAGGTCTTCAATATCTTCATAGCTAAAACCCATTCGATTTGCAATTCCAGAGCTTGTTAACCGGACGACACCGACGTACTCAGCTTTCGCCGGCACTTTAATCTCTATAAAGTCAAAGGGTTCCATTAGTTCCCACCTCTTACCTTTTGTTCTATATCCATAATGTCAATTAACCCCGTAATCTTGAACAACCGCAATACACGATCTTGCAATCTCACTAATGCTAACTGACTTCCCACTTCTTTCGTCGCCTTTAACGCACTGACAAATACGCCTAGTCCCGTACTATCCATATAGGATACGTTTTCTAAGTCTACTTCAACGGTAGTACCTTCACTTGTCGCTAGAGGTAGTAATGTATCTTTAAGATCAGGAGCAGTATACGCGTCAATTTCTCCGGAAAGCTTTACAACCGACTTATTTTTCTCCTGAGTTACTTTAATATCTAAATTCATTTTCTATCCACCTACTTCTTACCGTAATAACTGCTTACAGACTCAATACCCTATGAAATCAAAATCTAAACGTTTTTCGACAACATGATCAATGTAAAGTCATCTCTTAAATGAAAATCTTGTAACCGTTCAAAATGTTTATACACTTGCTCCACCGCTTCTTGAGCTGGGAGGTGATCATATTTCTGAATAACCTCAAAAACTTCCTCTCTCTCGATGAATCGGTCTCCTTGTCTACATTCTGTTACACCATCCGTTAGCAAAACAATTTTATCTCCCTTTTCGATATTGAGCTCGAATTGCTCATAAGAGCTTTTCGAATCTACCCCAAGGACTAACCCTTTTGCTTCGATTTCCTTATACATACCTGTTTCTCTATTGTAATAATAGCCCGGTTCATGACCAGCAGAAGAATAAGTGAAAATTTCAGCATCGACATCATAGGATCCATAAAACATTGTGATAAACATGCTTGGATCTACGTTCCTCTCAACTACCCTATTCAAATGTTTCAGAATCATTTGCGGACTCATCGAGCTTTCTGGCAAACTATCCATAAAATATTTAATCATAGACATAGCTAACGCTGCTGGAATCCCTTTTCCGATAACATCGGCAATAGCTACACCAAGCTTCCCATCATGCTCTCCTTTTATGAAATGATAGTAATCTCCATTCATTTGGTTGGCGGGTACACTTATGACGCCAATATCCAAACCTTCTATAGAAGGTTTAACGGTCGATAAAAGTGTTTGTTGCATGTTGGCAGCAACTGAAATTTCCGACTTCAATTCCAGCTGTTTTTCTCTTAAAGATTGAAACTCTTGATAAGCCAAACCGTAAGACATCATCGTTTCTAGTAAAAATTTCATCGCCAAGTGAAAATCCTTCGGCAAGTCAGGGAAAAGCTCCATAATCGCCTGATTATGAACATGGATGATCTCCTCTGGAGAAATCTTCTTTTGCATTGACATCTTACTAAATTGCTCCGCTTGATATAATGCTGTTTCGTCTTGAGTCTCTATATATTTCTTTAACAATTTTTGATATCTGTCCATGACTTACTCGCACTCCCCTTGTACGGCACCGTCCGCTACACCTTTGCTATCTAATCCATTTCACCGTTCTAATTTCTGTTCCTTTACCATGCTCAGATATAATATTAAAATCATCCATTAACCGTTTCACACCAGGCAATCCAGCTCCTAATCCACCAGATGTGGAATAACCGTCTTCCATCACGGCACTAATATCTCGAATACCCGGCCCATTATCAGTGGCAAGGATTGCTAGTCCTTTGTGTTCCATATCTTCAATTACTTCAAAGCAAATTTGGCCTTTACCAGCATATAAATAAATGTTTCTTGCTAATTCTGAGATTGCCGTTGCAATTCGCGCCTGGTCAACAGTTCCGAACCCTAACTTTTTTGCAAAGTCACGCCCGACCTGACGAGCGCCGACTATATCCCATTCTTTTTGAATTGTAACGCAGGTCTGGGGCTGAATCTGCATCTTCACTCCTCCAGTTCCTGTCTCAATTTAATAAGACCCTGTTCTAAATCTAAAGCGGTAGGTACATCTTGCATGTGGATACCAAGGTCAATTAATGTCATAGCAACCGCTGGCTGGATACCAGTAAGAACTACTTTAGCCCCCATCAGATCTGACATGGTCACAACGTCCCCTAATACTTTTGCTATAAATGAATCAATGATATCAACAGAAGTTAAATCAATCACAACACCTGTTGCACCACTTTGATGAATTTTATTTAATAAATCCTCTTGAAATTGAATAGCTGTTTGATCATCTAAATCGATTTGGATGGAAATCAGTAAATAATTTTGTAATTTCAGAATCGGTATTCTCATGGTTTCACTCCCTATCCAGAGAACCTAGTATTTTTTCAATTCCTTCATTATTTTTTTCAATATCATTGATTTGGCGGTTTGTTAGCTGCAATGCAGTCTTAAACCCTTTACGTAATGAACTCTTCGTCGGGAATTTCCTTAAATCAATGCCTAGGTTTACTATCGTTTGGGCAATTTCTGGACGAATCCCAACTAAAATACAAGTTGACCCGATGAGGCGAACCGCTTCTGCCGCTTGGATAATATGATGAGCAACCATCGTATCCACTACAGGAACTCCCGTAATATCGATGAGGACAACCTCTGCGTTATGCTTAATCACCCCATCTAATAGATTTTCCATAATTAATTTTGCTCTTTCTGTATCAATGGTACCGATTAATGGCATTATAGTGATATTATCCATAACCGGTATCAACGGAGCCGAAAGTTCCTGTAAAGCTACTCGCTGAAGCGATACAATATTCTCCCAACTACCAGAATATTCATTGACTAACTGATTTATGATTGGATCGACCCATGCATCGACGGCTTGTAATACATTAGAAAAGAAGTCAGAATTTACTTCTTTTGATTGACTTAATAAATAATTAATAGACACACGTCTAAACGATTGTAAGCCATCGGTTAGATAGCTTAACGGCCAGCCTAAATTGACCAAACGTTCAGAAAAACTTTCTAGTTCTTTTGTCGTTCCTTCATTTTCAACACTTGTAAAGATGATGTTTACGAATTCTCGATTCGTGTTGTTAAAAAGCTCATTAGAAATTGTAGACGTATAATCATTTTCCCTATTCTTAGATAGTTCCTCTAACCACATTTTTACAATGGCATCACTATTCTCTAATACGACTCTTTTAAATTCCCTATTCATTCCGTAACCTCCTATTTGATTAAACCCATTGTTATTTATCATGAACTGGATATGTAACGGAGCTAAGCTAAATTTTATTTTTCAATTACTCTATTATATCAGACGTTAAAATCTCCTCCTAACAAGATAACTATAAATATTCCATTCATATAAAAATTATCAAAAAACAACATCTCATCTATTATATGCATACCCTTTAATTCTGGTTCTACGTCAAATGTTGGGGTGGTGATGTTATTCGTCACCTCAACCAATATGCAACCCTACTTCTTTATACTGTCTTGCGAGTAAAATCTTTGCTCTAAAACGTTTGAAGCTTCTAAATCCAAACGCATTCCTCTTTAAAACTTTCGTAGTATTATTAATCCCTTCCAAAAAACCGTTTGAATAGTTATAAACAAAGCTATTTAGTATTTCAACTTGCCAATTTTGAAACGTCTTAATCGCACTAATCATTTCTGGTAATTCAGATTCTCTTACCAGATCATAGAAAGCTTTTAGGTCTTTCTTCACCTTGAAGATATTTTCACTCCCAATTACTTTAGCTTCTTCAAACCAATCTTTATATATTTCCTTTAGTTCATGAGCAGTTCTTAGTTCTTCTGACATTCCTAAATATCTTTCTAAATGCCACATTTCGTCTTCTTTCAAGCGATTCTTTGGTTTATGAAATACATGTTTCATACGCTTACATTTCTTACGATCATAGTCGTGGAAGGTTTGTTGCACACGTCTTCTAACACGATCTAATCCCCAATAAATATATCTACAAAAATGAAATCGATCGGCTACGATAATAGGCTTCCCTAATGCCTTTTGAACAGCTGCCTTAAAGGATGAACTCATATCCATGATAACTACTTCAACCTGTTGGCCATGTTTTTGTAGATAATTTTTAATTGTGTTTTTATACCGATTAGGTAGTATATCAAGAGGTTGTCTAGTGATACCATCTGCGATAATTAGCTGGTATTTCCCTTCCTTTGTATCTCCTTTATATTCATCAATTGCAATAACGGATGGCAAGGTTTCTACCTTTTTTATTTGCTCTTCAGCTAATTTATCAAAGCGTCTTACAATTGTTGAAGCTGATGCACCGAATGTTTCGCCAACCTCTTTAAAGGTCTTTCCTTTTATCGATTTTATTGAAACCGCTTGGTTCCATTCAATAGAAGCACGTTGGTACCGTTCTACTATTGGACTTTTTTCTGAGAATCGCTTCCCACAAGAAGGACAAGCATAACGACGACGTTTATACCATAATAGAGTCATTCGCTCAAACCACTTTAAGTGTTTTATTTTTTGATATCTATAATCATGTACACGGTCTGTTTTAGTTTCACAAACCGGGCAACAATGAGGGATACGCTCCATTTCTACATAAATCTGAACCGTTCCATCACGATCTTCCATATTAGTTATAATGCATTCTTTTAATCCTGGTATATTCATGGTAAAATCCATATACACGCAACCCCATTCTCTACTTGTTTCTCGACAATTCAAGTATATAAGAATGTATTGGTTGCGTGTGTTTTATTTTTCAGAATTTCACCTGAACCCCAACAAATATTATAGAGCCTTAATTCTAATGGTATAACAAAAAACCCTTGTCTAATTGTAGGACAAGGGTTCTGATGATGAGAATACCAATTTTAGACACAATTAACCGATGTATAGGATTAAAAATCAGTTAATCCAAGGCTAATTTCGAGAGCCTTGTTAATATTTTCCATCATATATTGGTCAAGTTGTGTTATCTTATCAGTTAGTCTTTGTTTATCAATGGTTCTAATTTGTTCTAAAAGAATAACAGAATCCCGTTCAAATCCATACTTCTGCGCGTCAATTTCAACATGAGTAGGTAACTTCGCTTTTTGTATCTGCGCGGTAATGGCTGCAACAATAACCGTTGGACTAAAACGATTACCTATATCGTTTTGCAGCACCAGTACTGGACGGACGCCCCCCTGCTCGGAACCAACAACAGGAGAGAGATCGGCGAAATAGACTTCGCCTCTTTTAACAATCAAAGCGTTACACCCCGCTCACTAAGCGCTCAAGGGTGTTTTCGGCCTCCTCTTCAGCCTGAAAAGCTTCTGAAGCAATGTTGAGATTTATTTTTGCCATCTCCATATAGCCTTGCTGCATGGACTCCCGAATATGGCGTTTTTTCTTTTCACGCAAATACGATTTCGTTGCCTGGCAAATGAAATCACTGAGATCACTATTCTCACTTCTCATTAAACCGTCCACCTCATTTAGTAGGTTTTTTGGTAGTCTAACTACAATCTCTTGCAAGCTCTCTGACAAAACCATACACCTCCAACAATCTACAAGTCCAGCCTGTTAAAAATCCAACTTAATCATATCATTCTCTAAACGGCTTTGCAAAGGCATTATGACAAGTTTTTTTCTTATTGTCACCCTGTTATGGAACGGGAGGAAAATCTATCCTATCTTTTTCCTAAATCGTGCCATATCATACCTTATATTAGAAAATTTATGAAGAATAAATCCGAGGAACTCGAGGACCAATCATACACGGAATTTCATAATTAATTGTTTCTAGATGGTTAGCTAATTCATCAATGGTAATTTCTTCGTCCCCTTGTTTACCAATCAATGTAACTTTTGTACCGATAGGATATTCCTTATCCAATCGAATCATACATTGATCCATGCAAATTCTTCCGACAATGGGCATTCTTTTCCCTTCTACCAGCACATCGGACCCCTGCAATTTGCGAATATATCCATCGGCGTACCCAATCGGTATGGTTCCAATCCATTCCTCTTCTTGCGTTACATAGGTAGCACCGTAACTAACTCCTTCGCCAGGAGGCAGTTTCTTGACATGAACTAATTTACTGTGTAAAGAAAAGGCTTGTTGAAGGTCGATTGGCTTTTCTTCTTTTACTGTTGGTGATGGGTATAACCCATACATACTAACACCGAATCGGGTAAAATGTTGCATTTTATCGGGAAATCTCATACTTGCTGCACTATTACCAGTATGGATAATAACTGGCTTGCTCCAGTTTTCTTGAAGACAACCCAAAAACTCCTTTAATCGTTCCTGTTGTTTTTCGAAATAAGAGAAATCCGGTTCATCCGCTGTCGCAAAGTGAGTAAAAACACCTTCTAACTCAAATGGACCCACTTCTATTTCCTCTAAAAGCTCTACTAATTCCTCATTGCTCCGAACACCGAGTCGTCCCATTCCCGTATCTAGCTTAATGTGCACTTTTACGGATCGATTCCGTTGATTCTGTTTTACTTTTTCAAGCCACCCCTTTTGATATACCGTTAATGCAATATCATGAGACCTTGCAATTGCCGCATCTTCCGGACGTGACCAACCCATAACAAGAAGTGGAGCGGTTATTCCGGCTTCACGAAGCTTTAGTGCCTCATCAAGTGTAGCGACGGTCAATCCCGTTGCACCTGCTTTTAACGCCCTTTTAGCAACCTCAATATCACCATGACCATATCCATTAGCTTTGACGACTGCATATATTTTTGTATTGGTTAACCTTTTTTTCAATTGATGGATATTATATTCTATTCGTTCAAGATCAATTTCAGCCCAAGTATCGCGATAAAATTTCGATTGTTCCATTTTTACATCCACCCTAACTCAGCATCATCTTTACTTATTATTGTCCTCGTAGAAGGCGATGTCAAATCATAAAAAAGGAAGGACTTCCGTTAATAATTGGGACTAGAAAAATAAAAGCAGACCCAAAATGGTGAGCCTGCCTCATGTTTTATCGTTTATTTTACTTGTTGACCTTGTACAGAGCTTGCAACCTCTATCAATTCACTTTTCGTCAGTTCATCACTTGCAAGCAAATAATTTACACCATTGTAACTCCATTCAATCGAAGAGCCTTTCAATGCACCCATTGTATATCCTAGGCTGACAGGGTCTCCTTCTACTGGTTCAGGTGCAGCTGCTGTTGGATAGGTTTCTAGTTTCTCTTGTACAAGGGTAAAGTTTTTATCTCCTTTGTACGTAAGAATTACTCTTTTCCCATTTTCTGTTTCCACTTCACTTGACTCTGAAAGCTCCGCACCCGCTGTTTCCATTGGATAAAGAACACTAAATTCCTTCACTTTAGAATCCTCTTGGGAAGAAGCCGGAATTCCGAAAATAGAGCTTGTCATGTTCTTTTTCACCTGGAAGTCGTCTTTCGCAAACTCGGGATCAAGCGTAAATTTAGAAAACTTCACTTCTACCAATGGGTTTTTATCTTTATCTAACACTTTAACCATTGCTGGTGTGAATGTCTTTTTATCAAAATATATTTCTTGGTAAGGCAAGCTGTTACTGTTCTGATAATTGGTTGTTGTTTCAAATACGTAATGGTCCTCTGTTGCTTTAAACTCTGCTTGAGAATCGTTAAGAACATCCTTCACCAACGATTGATATAGATATGGTTGGCTACTGTTATCAGGCCATTCACTTTGAAACTTAAAGCTTTTATTCAACGCAGGTGTTAGTACGAAAACACCGTCATCATTACGTAAAATGATTTGGCTTCCCTCTTCGTTTTGCTCATTTTTCAGCAATACTCGATAATAGTTCTTTTTCTTATGAGAAATCTCGATGTTGTAGCTTTGGCTTTCCTTTCCGGTTTTCAAACTCATAACTGCATCTGCTTTATATCCATCCATTTTTTCTAAATTATCTTCTAATTTTGATACAACATCTTCTTTAGACTTTTCCCCACATGCAGCTAGTATAAGGATCAACATTAATGCCATAATCCCTACGCTAAGATACTTCCTCATGGTCACAACTCCTTTGTCTCAATTAACAAAGGGAACGAACACATTGACTTAGGAAGAAAGTGTACGAAATATTTGGATCAATCCATGAATCACGTCTGTAGCCAAAAGGTCCCTATCGGAATGCTGATGCTCGACCATGTAATCCGCCGATTTTCCATGGAGGTAACAACCGTTGGATAAAGCATGTTGGATGGTTTCATGCTGCATCATCATGGTTAATAGAACTCCAGCAAGCGCATCTCCGCTCCCGCCCTTGGCTAGTCCTGCATTACCTGTTAGATTAACCCATTGCTCTCCATCCGGGGTCGTGATGATCGTAAATGGACCCTTCAATACGAGATAAACCCCGTATTCCATCGCGAAGGTCTTAGAAATAGAAATAGGGTGGTCCAGAACGGAAGAAATCGTCTGATTGGATAGCATCGCCATTTCACCAGGATGTGGTGTTAGAACGGTAGGATGACTTCTCTCCCGTAAAGAGGACTTATGATGTTGGATATGATAAAGTCCATCTGCATCGATTAATAGTGGGCAATGTGCTGATTTCACCACTTGTCTTGTTATCGATGCCGTTTCCTCAGCTCTTCCCATCCCCATTCCAATTACAACGGAATCGTACGGACTTAAGTCTAACTCTTGTGCTTGAATCCAACCGTTTTGACCTTTCATCGCATGGAAAGTGGCTTCCGTAAGCTGAGCTGCAATCGAAGGGATCGCCTCAGGTACCGTACCGATAGTGAGGAGTCCTGCTCCTGCTCGTAATGCCGCACTACTCGTTAAGGCAACAGAGCCCGGCATAGATTGGGATCCTCCAATCACAAATCCCCTTCCATGGCTACCTTTATGAGAGAAACGACTTCTCGTTGGCAATGTTTGCTGAACACTTTGATCAGACCATATAGCTCGTTTGATAAAGCTCCACGCCGAATTCGGAATTCCAATCCTTACAACTTCCCATCGACCATAGTAGGATGCATAGCGTTCTAGAAATGTGGACAGCTTCGGAGCTTCAATAATATAGGTGATATCAGCATGAATTGCTTCCTCTGTATAGCCACTTTCTTCATCTGCAGGAATGCCGCTCGGAATATCTACCGAAACTGTTAAACGTTCACTGCGGTTCACAAACGTACAAACCTCTGAGAAAGGACTTCTTAAGGCACCTTTTGCTCCGATTCCCAACATCGCATCCACCCAGACATCTGTTTCTTCTTCAAGTTCCTTCAGATCAAAGCTCTCATTCCAATGAAGAAGAGTTCCACCAAAGGAAAGAAAAAGCTGTTTATGATACTGAGCATCACCACGTATTCGATTATCTTCCACAAGCTGTAGGATTCTTACGGAATACCCTGCATTCATCATCGTACGTCCAATTACAAACCCGTCTCCCCCATTGTTTCCGCTTCCTACTAAAATGGTTATCCTTTGATTAAGAGAAAGCAGTCCCTCCAGTTGCTTGGCAATTGCACGCCCGGCATTTTCCATCAAAATCCTGCCATCCAAGCCGTACTCTTCCATTGTTATACGGTCAATTTCGTACATTTCTTTTGCGGTGACAATGTGCACTTGGTTCCCTCCTACCCGCACTAAAATATATGAGACAAACTAGTTGAATATGCAGACTAGCCTGACAAGCTACGTAATTCTTTCTTTTTATTTTTGCTCCAATATAACTTGAGCAACCGCATAATCTACACTGTGAGAGATGGATACCCATACGTGTTCATTCGTCTTTTGGCAGATAAGATGTGGGGCACCCAGCTCATCATTGTGTATTTCTATATCTTGAAAGCTTAGCTTACCTAGTCCCGTTCCCATCGCCTTTGAAAAGGCTTCTTTAGCAGCAAATCGTCCGGCAACAAACTCTACTTTTCTTCTATGTGTAGATAACTTTTCATATTCTTTTTGCTCACGAGCGGTTAGTATCCTTTCTACAAACCGGACATTTTGTTTTATACTAGTAGCAACACGAGCTATTTCTACAATATCGATTCCGATTCCTTTAATCATAAAAGTCTCACCTTTACGTATTATTTACCGTTAGTATATCAAAAAACGGGGGTGCTTCTAGATTGTAACGTTTGAATACTAAGAATACAGGAAACAATAGAAAAGATTATTAATGAGAAATACAAGATTCAAATATACATAGACAAAGAGATAACTTGGAGGGAAAATTATGTTCTTACGCACGGAAAGCTTTAAACAATTTATCCGTCTTTACCCAATCGTAACCTCCCTTATCGCGATTCAACTCGTAGTTTGGTTACTGATTCTTCTTTTCCCCATCGGAATTGGGGATGCTCTGTTCCAATGGGGGGCAGGGGTGAATTTACTGATTCATCAAGGAGAATATTGGAGACTAGTATCTGCCATTTTCATTCATGATCCGAACGGAATTATGCATGTGTTATTTAATTGCTTCTCCTTAGTGCTGTTTGGGCCAGCACTTGAACAAATGCTTGGCAAGCTCAAGTTCTTGCTTGTATTTCTTTTTACAGGTGCGTTCGGAAATCTTTTTACGTATATCATTGAACCAACACAATTTACGATTCACTTCGGAGCTTCAGGAGCCATTTATGGGTTATTAGGATTATATCTATACATGATTTTTTTCCGAAAACATCTAATTGATCCATCTAGTTCCCAGATTGTCATAGTCATTCTAATTATCGGTGTATTAATGTCTTTATTCCGACCTAACATTAATTTAGCAGCGCACTTATTCGGTTTAATTGGCGGATTCGCTTTAGGTCCAATTATTCTAAGTCGGGCGAAGCCATACAATCCTTGGCTAAAGCAACGATCGCGAGAAGACTCCACCGCATCGTTTGACCCGAATCGATGGAACAAACGAAGATTTCCTTGGAAAAAATACGTTATCCCATTATTATGGGGAATTGTAATTATATTAGGGTTGCTAGGATTATTTGGCGGAATTCTTTAAAGAAGACGCACAGCTGTTAAAAAGCTGTGCGTCTTGTCATTTCTCCTGAAAGGAATACCAGGAGAATAGCTCTTGAATTTGGTCCTCATCCCCATCCTTATATGCAAAGGTTTTTCCTACACCACCAATAGCTGCAACAGAGCATTTCAATGTTTTAAGGGATTCCCTTTGTTGTAAATAATGATCAGATATCGTTAAGGACTGGATTCTTTTTCGAAACATCACAACGGTGCTTTTACTAATCCTTCGAGAGCTCAATATCAGTTTATCCCCCGCTAGCGTATAACCACTGTCTTTATATTGAAAAACCCCTAACAGACTTGCCAGTACTAGTAAAATAATCAAAATCCAGCTATACGTTGGAAGGAAATAAAGGATTGGGATAGCTGCGAGAACGACAGGAAATAAAACACGAAATAAATACCGTTTACGAGACCGTTTTGGTAACACATGCTGGAGGACCTCCGGCTGGTAATCTGGAACAAATTGTTCAAGAAAGGATTCCACTTCTGTCTTTTTTAATAGTGGAAATAGCAATACTGACGTACCACCATCTTTTGCATCCAGCCTTCCACCAACAACCTCTGCGTGTACAGTAGCATATCCTAACCACTGACGTAGTAAATCCTCCCGAACACTTATCGCTTGAATTCGATTAGTAGACAAGGTAAGATGCTTTTTTTCTAATAATCCATGAGATAGTTGCAGGCCATCATCCGCTTTTCGTATCGTGAAAAAGCTATACTTTATCCATATTCCTAATGTAGCTGTCCCCCAAAGAAATAATGCTCCGATCACCGAGAAAATAATGAGTACTGGGACACTCAAATTAAGCATCCAGCCGTAAACCGCTTCGTATATGGGATTCGGAATAAATTGACCGAACTGAGATCCCACAAGCGCCACAATCGAAAGAAAAACACCGAATCCATTGGTGGTAGAAGCTGCTAACAACAATCGCGGTGTGGAGATCGTCTTTACGATTTCTTCTTTAGGCTCCTCGTCCAATTCTTGTTCTATTTCTTTTTTCACTTGCAATAGTTCTTTCCATTCATATGCTTTTTCACGAGATATGGCACTTAAAACCGCTTCTGCCTTCGAGGTGACATCTCCTCCAGCAGTTTGAACCTCAACTTTTGCCAGCTTAAAAACCCGATGAACGATTCCTTCTGACACATCAATCGCTTGAATCCGATTAAATGAAATCGTCCGTTTCTTCTTGATGAAAATGCCGCTTTCTATCTTCAATTGATCCTGTTCTACCACATAAGTAAATCTATACCATTGTAAAGTACTTATGATTGCCGCACCTATGATGAATAAGCTTACATACAGCAATATGAACCAAAATCCACCTAAATCTATATTTTTAAAAGTAGCTAGAAATCCGATTATTGTTCCAAAAAAAACTTCTTTAACCAATTTTACAAAATTAAACAGGATAGCTGCCTTATGTAGTCGGTTAGGTTTAGACATCCTCTTCATCCACCCTTGCAAGCACAGAAATACGGTCTCTCAGCTCATACGCTTCTTCTTCTCTTAGCGCAGGGATCTCATGTTTAGTAGCTGCTGTAGAAATCGTTACGGTAGCCAATCCAAACTTTTTCAGAATTGGACCTTGTTTTGTATCCACATGCTGCACACGAATCATTGGGACAAGTGTCCGTTTAATAATTAGTCCTCGTTGCAAGTCCACTTCCTGTTCAAAGACTTCGTAACTCCATCTCGCCCATTTTACTTTTGGAATAACGAAGATAGCTAATAAGGAAAGAATAAGCCAAGCTAGGATAATAGAAAGAGGAATCCATTGTGAAACGGAGAGGTGGAGCACTTTTTGATTTAGTATAAGTGCGGCTATACAGAAGCATAAAAAGAAGAAGGAAGGAATTACAGCATAGATCCGCCATACTTGAATCGCTTCCTTGGCTAGGTGATGACTTGGTTTTCGGCGCATAAAATCGCCCCTCTCTTCTAACGTGATATACAAGCATACGTTTGACAAAGAAGATTAGTTTCATAAAAGCAAAAAACTCCCCAGCATACTAGGGAGTTCCATTAAAAACATTATTTAGACTGGAAGTTGTTTGATTTGCCACGTTTATTCTGGAATTTTCGATTCCTTTGCGGTTTGCCACCTTTACGGTTAAAGTTTCGCTTATTATCCCCGCGGAATTTCTTTTTGTTTTTGTCTTTATATGCTGGCTTAACACTTACTGGTGCTACAGAGCTAAGCGTTACAGGTGCGTTTCGGCGACCGCCTTTTGTCAACATCTTAAGTGCTGCTGCCACGACCGTTACCGAATCATATTGATTTAGAATCTCTGTTGCAGACTCTCTGTATGCATCTAGCTCTTGCTTTTCAATTGTGGACGTTAATTTATCAATCGTTACTTGTTGCTGTCCACGACGAGCCTCATCCATGGATGGAGCTTGCATACGTTTAATTTTTCCTTTTGTTACCTTCTCGATTAAATTCAAGTGCGGCAATTCTCTCGGTGTAATAAAAGATACCGCTTCTCCACCTCTTCCAGCTCTACCAGTACGACCAATGCGGTGTACATAGCTTTCCGGATCCTGCGGAATATCAAAATTATACACGTGCGTTACACCAGAAATATCTAGTCCTCGAGCCGCTACATCTGTTGCAACAAGGATTTCAATTCGACCATTCTTAAATTTATTAAGAACAGACATCCTTTTCCCTTGGGTTAGATCTCCATGAATACCTTCTGCTCTGAACCCACGCGCATGTAACCCTTCTGTCACTTCATCTACACGTTTTTTCGTACGACCAAAAATAATCGCTAATGTAGGTGCATGGATATCTAAAAGATTTGTTAGAGTATCAAATTTTTGTTTTTCATGTACTTCGATGAAATGCTGGTCAATGTTTTCAACCGTCATTTCCTTCGCTTTTATCTTTACTTCTTCCGGTTTTTTCATTAACTTGGCACCAATATCACGAATTTCCTTCGGCATTGTTGCAGAGAAAAGTAACGTTTGGCGCTCCTCTGGAATTGCTTTTAAGATGTCACGAATATCATCAATGAACCCCATGTTCAGCATTTCGTCCGCTTCATCCAGAACTGCCGTATGAACATTGCTAATATTAATCGTTTTTCTGCGAATATGGTCTAAAAGTCGACCAGGGGTGGCAACGACGATTTGTGGCCCTTCTTTTAACGCTCTAATTTGACGGTCCATGTGCTGACCACCGTAAACTGGTAGTGTACGAATCCCTTTAAATTGTCCTAAACGATGAATTTCTTCCCCAACTTGTATTGCTAATTCACGTGTCGGTGCGATGACAAGTCCTTGGATTTTCTTTATATCTTTATCGATTTTTTCGATCATTGGAATCCCAAATGCAGCCGTTTTTCCCGTTCCTGTTTGGGCTTGTCCAATCACGTCTTTTCCTTCTAATCCTAGCGGTATAGTCTGCTCTTGGATTGGGGTTGCTTCTTCAAATCCCATTTTTTCCAATGCCTTCATTACCGGTTTTGAAATGCCTAATGAACTAAATGTTGTCACTATTTTTTCAGACTCCTTCTATACTTAAATCTCTATTCTCTATGCGTAGCAAATCACCTTTTCATACCGAGAAAGCCTGTTAAGGGATGCGTTCACAGACTTTTGGCTGACCAATAACTTACGACGAAACTGCCTTAATAACATGAAAAAAGCCTTCCTTCATCCTTGAAGAGGCCTTAAGGCAAGCAATCATTAGATTTCTTCATCTTACCACACTCTTACTTGTAATTCTACCTATAACAGGAACGATTTTCAAACAATCCAATTGCAGGTAAGTATTGTTAGTGTGTAGAAGGATATGATTGTGCAATAAACGGCCTCTATTTGTTTTGTTATTATTTCTATTTTTTGATGTAAGGAAGAAAATATACAATCTATTGTTCGATATAGATATCGTTTTCTTCGTTATGAGTTGGGAAGTTGGTCCTTGTTTGGTTTTAAAAAAGTATAGATAGATTTAAATATTTCATCCTTTTCTTCCCCTAAGCAAAGCAGATGTTTGGATTTTTGAAATAACATCAGTTGCGTTGGCGATGGAATTTCTTTTTCTAAGAAATAAGCAGACTTGACTGGAACCATTCCATCTCTTTTTCCTTGAGCTATTAGAACCGGACATTCTAGGGAGCGCAGATAGGGCTTCGTGTATTGCATACATTTCCAGAATTCCACAAATGCCTTGAGTGGTATCAATCCTCTTTTTTTCTTCCATCGCTGATAATACTCATTTTGCTTCAAGCATCCGGTACACCCGTCTCTCAAAAATGAATATAAGTCTTTCGCCATTTGAATCGGACATATATACTTACGAGATGCAGATAAAAGCACCAGTTTATCTACTTTATATTTAGCTGCTAAGTATGCCGCAATCATTCCCCCCATAGAAAACCCAACGATATAGACGACATCACAGTCTCTTTTCAATTCTTTTATCGTTTCTTCTGCAGAATCGATCCATTGCTGATAGGTTCTATTCTTTAGGGATAGTGACTTTCCATGACCCGGTAATGTTGGGACACGTACCTCCCAGTTCGTCCTTGTTCGAATAAAGTTCGCTACAGGTGCAACCTCATAAGGACCGCCAGTAAATCCATGGATACACATGCAACCAATCATCGTTCTTATCTCCTTTACTTATTTTCGATTAGTATGAGGTTCTTTTAACGAATCATGAATGGTAATTACAAAAAAACATAATAAAATCCCTGTCAGAAGTGACAAGGATTAAGATCATTTCATGCCTTTAAACATGGATCCGAATTCTTTTACAATTGGGGACACTTGTTTAACCGTACTCGAAATTTGACCAAATGTAGAAAACATCTTATCAACGTCTAATTGTCCGTTTTCATCTTGAAAGTATTGCATAATAGGGTTTGGCGGTTTCCCATACTGCCCTTGTTGAGGCTGTTGTTGAAAATAGTTCCCCCAATTATTAGGTTGCGGTGGCTTTTGGTAAAATTGGTATGGCGTCATCGGATATGGACTTCCAACAGGTGATTGCGGACCATTAACTGGCTGCCATTTAGATGGAAATCCGTATTGTTTTCCTTTCATAGGGAATCCCTTATAAGCATTTCCTGGTTGATATGGGCTATAAAAAGGTCCCTGTCTAGATTGAAACTGAGAATTCGGCGCTCTCCATTGCGTCATAGGAACACCTCATTTATGAAGAAGTTATTCCGTATATCGTATGCGTGTTACAAAATATTAGTGACCAACAATGCCTAACGTTTGTTTCAATTTTCTTTCTTGGAAGCCTAAAACAACCTCATCATCTGTAAACACGGCAGGTGTACCATAAACCTTGTTTCTTTGTAACTCTCGGAAGTACTCTTTATTTTCGTTTATATTCTTTTCAATAAATGGCACACCCCAATCTTCTAAGTGATGGATAACTTTGTTGCATTCGTCGCACCCAGTACTGACGTAGACAACAACATTCTGTTTCATCATAGGTGAGCCCCCTCATAAATCTTCTTTTATAGTTTCTACTTACCCTTTTTTTTCGGAATTAAACATAGACACAGATTCTCTTCATACTTTTCACCTATAAACGTCCCTATAATTAGTATATGTAAAATAGATAGTTCTGTTCCTGCTGAGAGCCCTGTTCTGTTAACAACAAAAAAGACACTTATTCATCCCAAAATAAGTGTCTTTTTCTCTAACCTGGCTCTGTACGAACAGACTAGTTAATCTAAGCACGCATCCCATTCACGCTCAAATATATTCTTATACAGAGCAGAGACATCCCAATCTCTTGACTCCATCCTATCAAAATACTTTTATGTTGTAACTGACTTTTATCACACAGGACCTTGGTTTATTCTTCCAATACATAATACCAAGCATCATACAGTTTCTCGAGTCGCTTTTCAAGTGCCTCGACATCCTCGGATTTAGGTTGCTCCGCTCGATCCTTTAATGACTTAATATCATTTTCAAGCTTTGCAATTTGATCCTCTAATTCCATTTCTTTCTCTACTACTAGTTCCTCACTCCGCACCTTGTTTCGTTTCGACTGTTTATCCCCTTCGACCTCTCGCTTCTCTTGTTGCATAAGCTCTTTCCATTTTATATGAGTGTCTGCATACGTACCTGGAAAACGATGTAGCTTTCCATCTACTAAATACGCGGTCTCCTGAAAGCATTCATTGAGAAAACTACGGTCATGCGAAATACCAATAACAGTACCATCATATTTTTGCAGAGCTTCCTCTAGTACTTCCTGTGACTCTATATCTAAGTGGTTCGTCGGTTCGTCTAATACTAACAGATTTACCTTTTGATACATAAAAATCGCTAGCTTTAACCGCATCCTCTCGCCACCACTTAATTGACCTAGTTTACGGAATACAGAGTATCCATAAAACATAAAGGTCGCTAAAAATTGGCGTGCTTCCCCTTCTGTAATGCGCACCTGGCTTCGGAAGTAATCTATTAAGGATTGACTAGGATCCATTTCCTGTAACGGGTTTTGGGGAAGATAGCCGACACTCACCTGGGAGCCTAGCATAACTTCCCCTGCTGACTGCCTTTCATGATTCATCAGTATTTTAATAAATGTGCTTTTTCCACACCCATTATTCCCAACAATCGCTAACCGTTCCTTGTGACGAAGGTGAAGATCTACTCCTTTTAAAACAGCTTTATCCCCAAATGTCTTATAAACCTCCACACACTTTACTACGTCTTTTCCACTACGCTCATTCGCAGACAAGGACAATCTCATTTTTGTAGGATCGATATCTGGACGTTCTAGCTTTTCCATTCGCTCCAGTGCCCGCTCCATACTTTTCGCTCGTTTAAATAGCTTTTCATTCGGCGGATTCGCTTCATTTGCCCATTGTCTTAAACGACGAATTGCTTCCTTCATCTTTTTCATTTTTTTCTGTTGTTCTTGGTAAGCTGCAAATTCTTGTAGCAGTTTTTCTTCTTTTTTCCTTATAAAAGTGGAGAAGTTACCAGTATAGTAAGTGATCTCTCCTTGCTCTAAATCCGCTATTTTCGTAACAGTTTCATCCAAGAAAAACTTATCGTGTGAGATAATACATACTGCACCACGATATTGCTTCAAGTATTCCTCTAACCACTCAATCGCTGTTATATCTAAGTGGTTGGTCGGCTCATCCAATAGTAATAGGTCAGGTGCTTGTAATAGAATCCGCGCTAACCCTGCCTTCGTCTTTTCCCCTCCACTTAACTTGTCAAACGATTGATCAAGCAAATCGGACATATTTAATCCCGTTGCTACTCGTTCGATGTTAGCTTGTAAATCATATCCGCCCATATTAGAGAATTCCGTTTGCAGCCTTCCATATTCCTCTAGAATTCGTTCCATGTTTGAAGCGTCTTTCATCTGCTCCTCTAATTCGGTCATGCGCGCTTTTACACTATTTACTTTTTCCAAGCTAGCTTCTAAAAATGCTCGTACGGTTTTACTAGGGAAGTTCGGAATTTGTTCTAAATACCCAACTTCTGTTCCTTTTTTAATAAACAGATCTCCACTTTCAAAATCCTCTAGCCTTGCAATCATTTTAAATAGGGTTGTTTTTCCACTTCCGTTTCGACCTACCAAGCCCACTTTCTCTCCTGGTTTTATTTCAAAGTGAAGGTGTTCAAATAAATAACTTCCACCGATGATTTTTTTAATATTTTTTAATGTTAATAACATGTTCATAGCACTCCTTATTTTGAATAAAAAAAAGCCATAGGCAGCATCACCTATGGCTAAAAAGAATATGGAGGTGGTGTTTTAACCAACTCCTAACAAAAAATCCACACGTAATGTGTGGATCCGTCACGTTCTTCTTTTATCTTAGGGAATCATGATCCTACACTGTTTTTCGTTATTTAGTTTCTAAAAAAGGGCATACGTGTCCCGTTAGAAACTAAATCATGAAAAATTGCACGGTAAAAATACAGTGTTTCGTGCAAATCAGTGTTGGCCATTTTTTTCCCTCCTTCTCAAAATAAGTTATGACTATTATAGCGCAACTCTTACTTTTTTTCTACCTTTAAATTATTTGCATGAATCCCAAGTTGTTTTAGTAGCTCGATAGCTTGAAGCTTCTGTTCATCTGATAATCCATCCGTGATGTGTTCAATTTGCTTCCAATGTTCAGGGAAAATCGTATGCAACAAGTCTTTACCCTGTTCTGAAATAGAAGCATAAGTTATTCTTCGGTCCGTTTCACAAGGAACCCGATTGAGATATCCTTTCGATTCTAGCTTGTCCACAACATATGTGATGCTTCCACTTGCTAATAGAATTTTATCTCCAATCTTCTGAAGTGGCTGTTCGCCTTGATGATAAAGTAGCTCTAAAACACCAAACTCCGTTGGATTTAGACCTTTTTTGCGTATATCTGCTTCTACTTGATCTGCAATGGAACGATAAGCCTTAGATAGAACAACAAATAATTTTAAGGAAGGATCTTGCTTCTTTTGTTCATATTGTATTTCTTCACTCATGCACGCTTCCACTTCCTTTGCCTTGAATTAAACGTATTATAGGAAAAGACCCTTTTCCTGTCAAACTACCTTTTCTGTAAACCGTTTGATAACCGGAATAAGTCCAACAAACCCTAAAATGGACAACCATGGATATACCGTACTACCTAAAAAAGCAAGAAACAGCAGGGTTAGAAGACCCCCGTCCACATAATTGGGCATCTTGTTTTGCTTCGATAACATTCTAATCGCTTCTTTCATCTGGTCGCTCACAAAATAAACCGCCACCGCTCCATAAAAAAGCAGTAACACCGGTAACCAAAGTCTTACTTCCAGCATCCAATATAGCACATTTCCGATAAAGAGCAATAAAATTAGCCCAACTGCTCCAACATAAGTCAAAAATGAAGACGTCCATGCCCGGAAATCCCAAGGCAAACTGATGACTAGCTTTTCCGTAAAATTGGCTAAAAACAAGCTTTTAGCCATAACCCCAAATATAAAAATCGATAGGCCAATACCTACTCCCATGAGCCAATCCCTCATAACTCCTAGGACAATGGATAGTGCTAAGACTAACCCAATGGTTTGAATAACATATTCCATTTTCTCATCAAAGAAGATTCTCCACATCTTCTTATAGACATCATCTGTCTCATAAGGAAATGGTTGAGCCTGCTCCTTCTTCTTCCGTTTACTCTGTAAGATTCCATACTGACGTTTTGGTTTGATTTCCATTTTCGACATACGATTGACGAACCACATATTCCAAATGATGAAATCATTCGTCTCGGCAATCTTCAACCAGTTTGCTATTAATATCCATTGCTGTAATACAAATTGAACCCCAACCAACGCAATCAACAAAACTGGAATAAGAATTAGGGAAAATTTTAGGATAGTAGACAGTAATCCAATTATAATGATTGCGACAATACTAATTACTTTCGGAATCCAGCCTTGCTGATACAACACCCATTGCGGAAGTGTCATCAGCACATGGGTAACCCACATCAATCCAACAACATACAGAATGGTTTGTCCAGAAACCGGTGTCAAAACAAAAACGAATAGAGCTACTACGGTACAGAGTGCTGTAAACTTCAACCACTTCTCTACCACAACACAAAACCATAATTGCTTTAACGAGTAAGGGAGTAAGCTTAGTTGAAGCTCCGCACTTGAAAATAGAACACCCGGTCGGGTGAAAGACCCACTTACATATCTTACTAGGAATACAAGCATAAGGTTGGGGCCATAAGCATCCACCATTTGCCCCACTAGAAGAAATTGCTCCTGGTACTGTTGTAGCGTGTCATAGATAATGAACAGACCCATGATGAGAAAAAGACTTAGATAGATGGAGATAGTGACATCTAAGCTGACATTTAGAGCTAGCTTGTATATGGTTTTCTTTTTCTTCCATCGGTTCTTTTTTAAGTCCAAATATGCGGAAACTGTAGGAGCGTGAATCATATGTCATTTCTCCTTGCCAGTTCTTGAAAGCTCTCTATTGGTCCTTGATCAACAACCTTACCATGCTTTAACATGACGAACTGATCGGCAATATCCTGGACTTTCTCCAATTGGTGGGTTGTTAAAAGAATACTGGTGCCTTCCTTTTTCTTCCGTTCCATAGCACCTTGCAAATAATCCATCGCATAGTAATCCAACCCCATAAAGGGTTCATCAATTAATAGTAATGGTGTATCTGGTAACAACGCACAAATTGTTTGTACCTTTTGCCGCATCCCCTTGGATAAGGCTTCTGGATATTCATCCATTTTATCCTTTATTTCTAAATCTGTTATGTAGGTTTGAACTCGTTCCTCAAATCGATCCTTCTCTATCTGATAGCTTTTCGCATATAACTGAAAATGTTGATAGACCGTTAATTCAGAAAGCAGTAGCGGTTCTTCTGGCAGATAGGAATACTGCCTTTTAAAAGCTAGGAAGTCATCCTCCTGAGATATATTGTTTATTTTTATGGTTCCTTGTCGTTTTTCTTGCCAACCGATGATGGTTTTCATAATGGTAGATTTCCCTGCGCCATTATGGCCAATTAAAGCCGTAACAGATCCTTCGTCTACTGAAAAATGAATATCTTGCAGGATTTTTAAATCTCGTATCTCTACTGCTATATCTTGTAATGTTAAAACAGCCATTCAGTTTCCCTCCCCTTATCATTATATAACGTTTGAAAAACTGTTTGGTTCCTTTTTAAGCATAAAAAAAAGAGAAACAAATAGTTTCTCTTTTTGATAACCTTATTGCACGATTAATGTTGCTTGCATCTCAGCATGTCCAGTTCCACAAGGAATACTGCATCGAATTTCATATTCTCCTGGCTCTTCCGGGGTAATGGTCTTCGTTCCGTCCCCTTCAATGTTCACATTCAGTTCTGGAATCATCAAACCATGCATACCTTCTGCACTCGTAAACTCAATGTTGACAGGCTCACCTGCTTTTACTGTATATTCCTCTTGGTCAAATTTGAAGTTAGTCGCTTCGATTTGAACGGACTTGTCCGCTTTTTCCGTAGATTCGCTTTCGCTAGATTCTTCTCCGCCACAAGCTGCTAATAGGAATACAAAGCTTAATATGAATAAAGATAATACAAACTTTTTCACATTACTTCCTCCTTACCGAATAGATTCATTAAAAGTATAACGCTTCTGCTCCCTGCATAAACTATCATTTTATGAAAATTTCATGAAGATTTATGAAAATGGATGACTCATTTTCTTTTCTTATATCAGTTTTAGCCGTATCATAGAAGAAATAAGGAGGGAATCCATATGTTAGCCTTTGATCATATTGTATATGCTGCAGAAGACGCAGAACATGCACAAAAGGAATACTCCGTAAAACGTGGACTTCTCACTGTAAAAGGTGGAAACCATGAAAAGTGGGGTACTTACAATTATTTATGTTACTTATTTAATGACAGTTATATCGAATGGCTATCCATTTCAGATGAACGTAAAGCTAGTAAAAGCGATAATCCACTCATTAAACAATTGTATCAAGTCCTCCAAGAACGAAAATCTGGAGGCATACAATTCGCATTACGAACCACCGACATGGATTCAATGCTCAACCATTTTCAAACAACTGGCGTTGAATTTGAAGGACCTTTTGCGGGCAGTCGACAGCGTCCAGATGGATCGGTTCTGGAATGGAGAATGTTGTTTCCGAAATCAGATGTAGAAGGGGAAACCTTGCCGTTCGTTATTGAATGGGGAAGTACGGTAAACAAACCAGAAAACCCATCGTTTGTAAACCGCGAAAAGTTTTCTACCATCCACTTGGGCGTACCGAATCCACAAGAGACCGCTAATAAACTAGCAAGCATCTATCAACTAGAAGCTTCTGAACCATTAGAGTTTTCGTTGGAAAACGGAACATTACTAGTTCGGGAAGGAAATGGCGCTCGCATTACGACGGAGACGATGTAAAGTCCTAATTTTTAACCGACTAACCTCGCCGATGTCAACTTTCCGATACATCAATCATTAGGAACAAACGAAATCCGGATTAGCATGCGAATTCACTTCGACAACTAGTCCGGATTTCAATTCCTTTTTGCCCACTCTCTTTTCACAACTGCTTCTCAAAATAAACCAACGAGTCCTCTTTTTCAGGAACAAATCTTTTCTCTACAAAATGATAGCCATGGCGGTCAAAGAGCTTTTGCGCATATGTATTCTTGGAAAATGTATCAGTTTTCATATAATGAAGCCCTTTTTCTATACTCACTTCTTCTGCTTTTCGAAAAAATGCATCCGCAATACCTTTCCCTCTTCCATTAGGATGTACAGCTAACCGTTTCATCGTAATGGCGGAACGATCACTTGTCCAAGCAATTTCATGGTATTCACTATGCTCCTTTTCACTGATGGCGGCTACTCCAAGCACACGGCCTTCCTCTTCATAGACGAATAACTCCTGTCGATTTAAATCTCCTTGAAAGTTCTCTTCTAACGGATAGGTATGGTCCCATTGAAAGTTCCCTTGACTATTCATGACTTTCACGGATGCCTGAACCACTTCCATAATAGCAGGTATATCATTTCGACTTGCTAATCTAATCACCTTAAATCCCCCTTTTTATAGAAAGAAAGGACTCCCATAATGGGAGTCCTCGTTATCCAAGCTGTTGATGTAAAAACTCGGTAACTTCCTCTGGTGTTTTCGTATAGGCACTATGTTGATGGGCGAGCTTTTCACCGTTTTGGAAAATAAGAATGCTCGGAATTCCCATCACATCAAATTCCTCTGCTAATCCCTTTACTTCATCACTATTTACTTCATACCAGTCATATTGATTAAATTCTTCGAGGATACCTCCGATAAACATATCCATACGTTTACAGTCTGGACACCAATCCGCAAAGAATTTCACAATAACTGGCTTGTCTGATTTTATAATCTCGTAAAACTGTTCGGATGACTTGATTGCTTCCATAGGTACAACTCCTTTCTCTTGAGAGAAATTTACCACTGTTCCATCACTCGGTTCAACCTTTATGCTTCATATTCTACTTTTCCTAAGATGTAGGCGATTCCGAGTCCTAAGGCAAATGCAACAACACTAAGAATAATCGTCGCACCACTTGGCACACCTGGAAAAATCACAACAATCGATCCGATTACTAATCCAATGACAAGTGCATAGGTGCCTGCTGGAAAATTTTCTAGGAAGAAATGAATAATTTTACTCATCACGATGATACCGATTAAAACCCCAATCCCTACGACAGCAATGACGTCTATTCTAAGATCAGATACCGCACTAATAATCGTAGAATAAACACCAATAATCAATAGCACAAATGACCCACTAATGCCTGGCAAAATCATCGCACTACTAGCAAGCATTCCCGAGAAGAATAAAAACAAATAAGACTGGAGCGTAAACTCTGTCATTGGCTCTGTTTCTCCTGTTTGGAAAAAGACCATGGACGCCACAATAGCCGCTCCGATCAATAACAACAGAATGTGTTGAGCTTTAAATGTTTGTTTCGCTTCTGCCTTATGAAAAAGGTAAGGTAGGATGCCAATGATTAGACCGAGAAAGAAAAACTTTGTTGGTCCTGGATAGTGTTCAAACAACCATTCAATCACATGGCTTAACAGCAAGATAGATGCAATGACTCCGACTCCTAACGGCAATAAAAAAGCTAAATGCTTTTTCCATTCCTTACTGAAGAAGCCATTTATAGATTCAATTAACTGATCGTATATTCCTAACAAAACAGCGATGGTGCCACCGCTCACACCTGGAATTACATCACTAGCTCCCATAATCATTCCACGATAAATATTTTTCCACTCCATATGTATGCTCCTTTATACGCAACATTCTTTCCTATCATAACAAAATATGGTTGCCTTTTATACATTCTTTTTTTATACTTAGAGTAAGCTATCTTGTTTTGCAAGATAGCTTACTCTTGAACAGGTACCTTGTAAAACAAGATAGAGGTGATAAGCTTGTCCTTGCGAAGCCAAATGCTTAAAGGAATTTTAGAAGGCTGTATTTTAGCCGTCATTGAACAACAGCCAACCTATGGCTATGAGCTTTCTTTAAGGCTACAGGAAAACGGATTAACCGACATTAGTGAAGGATCGATATATCCTATTCTTCTCCGACTACAGAAAGAACAATTAATTGATGGAACCTTAAAGACATCTGAAACGGGACCAAAGCGAAAATATTATGCCCTCACAGAAAAAGGCTACCAAGCACTAGAAGAGTTTGAGGCGCAATGGAACAGTATCCAGCCACCGGTGGCAAACATATTACGAAAAAGGAGTGATTACGAATGAATGCAAAAGAATTAATTGAATTAAACAATGAAAAAAGAGATAGGTTGAATGAGGAAAATTTGGCTTACTATGAAGATATGTTGTTATATATGAGAATGAGCCTCAGTCGTTCGGAACAACAAACAGAAGAGTTACTAATGGAGTTATTAGACCACTTATTAGATGCACAAGAGAATGGTAAAACAGCAAAGGAAGTATTCGGAGACGACCCTAAATCCTACTGTAAGGAAATGATCAAAGAGCTTCCTAAAGAAAAAATGAAAGATGGGCTTGTGTTTTTTATTTACTTGGCTTGTTATGGATTGGCATGGGTCAGCATTACTTCTGGAGTACTTGGACTATTTATGGATCCCCATACCGTTCAACTAGGAACTGCGATTATTAACGTACTCATTTATGCCCTTATGTTAATCGTTTGTGTCTTTCTAATTTTCAAAGTGATAGGATGGTCTATATTTCGGCGTATGCACGGTGTCTTAGAATACCTTCTGTACACGTTGATTTTCACTTTATTCGTCGGGGCAAGTTTTCTGCTTACGAAAGTTACTCCAAACTTCGGAACAGAGCTTACTCTTTCTAGCCCAATATACATCGGGATAGGCATTCTATTATTCGGAATTTCCTACGTATTGAATAAAATTTATAAAATAACAAAAAGCATAATTATATAAGAAGCTAGAACAAAACTAAAAGCACTGCTCTAGTACCGAGTTATTCATATACGACGCTTCAGCAGAATACTCTTTTCCGCGGGCAAAGCCATAAAAACAACATTGCAATGATGTAAGTGGTGCACCTGCATCTACTCGTACCTCTTCAAAGTAGGCTTCCCCGGTGCAAGGATGCAGAGAAGCTTATCCAAGTAGAACCCTTACTATTCCTGCTGGAGTCTTGTCTTCTGCCTACGCTGAGTTTTGGGAACTATATAGGTTTTGCTCACAAACAATACTTCTTAACTTAGAAAGAACACTGCAAGAAGCTGCGGGAAAATGCGAGACTCCTGTGGAAAAGGAACAGTTGAAGACCCCACAGAGAGCGTTCTTTGCGAACGAGGAGGCTGAGACGTTCCCCACGGAAAGCGAGTCTTTTCCCGCAGCGTCGGACTAGCAGTCATTTAGTATGTAGTTCAAAAAAGTTTCGAACCTTTATTCGATTTATCGACAGAGTCAAGAATAATGGTTCGAATTTTTTAATAGTATAAAAATTTTTGCCTTCCCCTCTTTAACATCACTTATTCCATGAACTCCAATTCCGGCATCCATTGTGACATATGTGCTTTTATTTCTTCATAATATTTTTGGTATCCCGGCATTATATCATTATTTAAGTCTTTCATTGGGATGACTTTAAAATCCTTAAACTTAGGCTTGTACTCCATATAGGTAGGAAGAAATTTAGGCTGTTCGACTGTAATCGTTTCTTCCTCTTCTTTTATCGTTTTTTTAATCGTTACCTTCACAACCCCACCAATTCGGTTATAAAACTCGTCCTGGCCAGAAATAAAATTCGCAAGGGAGTAGATGACGAATGTCTTATTTCCCTTTTCTCCCCGAAGCCAATCTACCGGCTGTAACACGTGCGGATGATGGCCAATCACTACATCAACGCCTAAATCTGCCGCATATTGGGCCAAATCCACTTGCTCTGGATTCGGCATTCGTTGATTTTCCGTTCCAAAATGATAGCTTAAAACAATCGCATCGGATATTTTCTCTGCTTCTTTCACATCCGTTGCTATCTTTTCTTTTTCGATTAGATTCACTAAATACTCTTTTCCTTCTGGTACTGGAATACCGTTTGTCCCGTACGTATAGCTAAGAAACGCTACATCTATGCCTTCGTCTGTTTCTACTACACGAATCCTCTTACTGTCTTCTCTGCTTTGATAAGCACCTGTGTACACCATATCAATGGCTTTCCAATGATCAATCGCACTTTGAATCGCTTTTTCTCCACGATCGAGCGTATGATTGTTTGCTATTGTAACGACGTCTACACCAACTTGTTTTAAGGTATCTCCTATTTCTTGTGGACTATTAAACGATGGATAATCAGACAGACCAATTTTCGTACCACCAATCATTGTTTCCTGATTCGCCATCGTAATCGTTGTATCGTTTAAATAAGGTTTTATTTTTTCGAAAAACGGGGTGAAATCATAGCCTGTCTCCGTTTTCGCATCATCAAACACTCGTTTGTGCAATAATATATCTCCAATTGCTGATAGAGTAATTTCTTTTTCTTCCACTTTTGGTTCCTCTATTTGCTCTTTTTCCACAAGTTCCTCTTGCTGATATTCCTTATCTTCCTTACTGTTCTCTTGTTCCCTACAACTTATTAAAACAAGGGCACTAAATAACAACAGCACGATTACAAAGAAAATTCGTTTCATCAAATGACCCCTTTAACTAGGTATATTCTTCCTTTATTCTAGTATATTCGACACCCTTTTTATACCTTTATCTAGTAATCTCTATAGATTCTCTTTTTACGACCAACCATCATGTAATAGGACGAGACAAGAACGAATAGAATTGGAAAGATACCAATTCAAAGGGGTTGTCCACCATGGAAAATTATTTAAAGAGTGCAGAATTTGAACATCAGTTTTGGCTACAAGTGTTAGGAGATCATTCTCGTTTTATTAGAGATTCGTTATATCCCAAAGAAAAGAAGGATATTGAAACCGCACAAGAATTTGTATTCTTATTTGACGAACTATTAAAGAAGTCGAAGCCACTTGCAGAAACAAATGTTATCGCCTTTACAAAGGTAGCCGAGTCCGCAACGGATCAGCTGAAAGACTTTAAATTATCCATATTAGAGCGCCACTTAAATGGCAAAATCGGGATACTTCTATCCCCTACCTTCATTAACCATACCTTAAACGAATTAGAAGAATACCAATTAGTGATAGATTATCTTAAACAAGGAGAAGCACCTCCCATTTTTCACGAATTACACCACCACCTCATTTGGCTCGTAGATGCATCCGGCCATGCCGGTATTATTAATGATCATCTGGATGGTGTCGAAAAACGGTTGAAGCAAAAAAGCAAAACGTTTGAAGAGCATTTTAATTCCTTTTATTTAAAGGCGATTGAACTAACTGGATACTTACGAACAAATCAAAAATCTTTTCCTGCTTTAACGAGATTTAATTCCGATGTGGAAGTGGAGATGAACTTATTCCGCGGGTTTTTGCATGAAGTAGAAGAAATGGAGCTTTCCGAAGAGCTACTTGGAACTTTTTCTGGTTTAATGGCCGATCATATGGCGCGTGAAGAGTGCTATTACTTAATCAAATTAGCTGAATCCACAAACACCCCCATGCCAAATTGTGACCCAACGAAACCGAGAACACCAGATCCTCAGTAGCAAAAAGACCAAACACGTAAACATTGTGTTTGGTCTTTTTTAACATAATAGTACGAAGGGACCAAAAAGCACTACGATTTTCTCATACCGAATGCCACCAATTTAACCAGTGATAATGAGATAACTAATAACTTTGAATGGTCTGGTGCATCTGAAAAGGATGGCGTTCATTCCTTTTATCGGATGACTATCTGCCTACAAGGATGGAAGAAAGTAAATCAAATGGGTATCTTCTATGAAAAAGATGGCAAGCAGGTCGAACTTATATCCACACAAGACCACTTCACTATTCGTAAGGGAAGCGAAAAGTAACAAGGTATCCCCTAATGGCATCATGCCTCATTCCAAGCTACCCTACATTTGTTTTGGCGCCTTCATACCTAATAGTCTTAGTCCTTCCTCTAAAACAAGAACGACCGCTTGAACAAGCGCAAGACGTTGTTGTTTTTTTGTTTCATCTTCCAAAACACGAACATGTGCATAATAGCGATTAAACTCCTGCGCCAAGTCCACCACACACTTCGCAATGATGGATGGATCAAATTGTTCCGTTGCACGTTGGACAGCATTTGGAAAGCTTAATAGCTCACTAATGATTGGCCACATATATGTCTGGTCTTCTTCCAAGTACATCGTATCATTGAAGCCGTTAAAACCACCTTTTTCTAATAAAGAGCATCCTCTAGCATGGGTATATTGAACATATGGTCCGGTCTCTCCTTCAATGCGAAGCATATCCTCTAAGGAAAACTCTACATCATTGTTTCGGTGATTCTTTAAATCGTGGAATAGTACAGCCCCGACTCCAACTGCTTTTGCCGCTTCCTCCTTATTTTCTAACCCCGGATTCTTTTCTTCCATGTTTGTTTTCGCTAGCTCAATCGCTTCACGTAGTACTTCTTCTAATAAGACGACCTTCCCTTTACGAGTGGACATTTTTTTACCATCTTTTAAAATCATCCCGAAGGATATGTGGTGCAGATCTTTTGCCCAATCATATCCCATTTTTTCTAGAACGAGCTTAAGCTGCTTGAAGTGAAGACCTTGTTCGTTTCCAACCACATATAAGGATTGATCAAAGTCATAATTTCTTTTGCGATATAAAGCCGCAGCTAAATCACGAGTTGTATAAAGCGTTGCACCATCTGATTTTCGAATTAAGCTTGGTGGTAAATCATGCTCACTTAAATCAACTACTTGCGCACCTTCTGATTCAGTTAATAAATTTTGCTCTTCTAGTAGCTCCAAGACTTCTGCCATTTTGTCGTTATAAAAAGCCTCACCGTGATACGAATCAAACGTAATTCCCATAAGATCATAGATTTTATTGAATTCCTTTAACGATTCTTCTCTGAACCACTTCCATAAGCTTTCCGCTTCTTCGTCTCCATCCTCAAGCTTCTTAAACCACTTACGCCCTTCTACATCTAGGTCAGGATTTGATTCCGCTTCTTCATGGAAACGAATATATAGCTTCAGCAATTCCTCTATTGGATTTTGACGAACTTTCTTTTCTTCCCCCCATTTTGTGTAGGCAACCATTAGCTTCCCAAATTGTGTACCCCAATCCCCAAGATGGTTGATACGAATTGGTTGATACCCAGACTTTTTCAGCAATAAAGCAATGCTGTTCCCGATAACAGTAGAGCGTAAATGTCCCATGGAAAAAGGCTTCGCAATGTTTGGGGAAGACATATCAATTGGTACATTGCCACCATTTCCTATATTCGAATCTCCGTAATGGCTTTTCTTTTTTAAAATTTCGTGAATAACATTTGTTCCTACTTGTGTTTTATCCAAGAACACATTGACATATGGTCCAACTGCTTCTACCTTTTCGAACAATGTCTCCTTTACTTTGGTCGCTAAGTCTTCTGCAATTTTATTTGGTGCCATTCGTTTTATTTTCGCTAGCTCGAAGCACGGAAATGCAAAATCTCCATGACTTAATTGTTTAGGCTGTTCAATGAAACGGTAAATCTTTTCAACTGAAAGCTCTCCGAGGTGTGGAGCTAATGACTTTGCAAATAATCCTTTATAATCCATTGTTACACGTTCCTTTCCTTCACCTAAAATATATAAAAAAAGCCCTCGTCTCTATTGTAAGAGACGAGAGCTTTAATCCCGCGGTACCACTCTATTTGTTCTAAAGAACCTGCTTAACCGATAACGGCGGCAACCGGTAATCCCTACTACATCGTTTCAGGAGTACAGTCGAGAAAGTCCGGTTCATTCTCCCTTTCATGCTAGGCTCGCACCAAATCCTAGCTCGCTTTGACGTCCAGAAGAGCTACTCTCTTTCTCATCAACCATGACTATGTAAAGTACTTTTATTATACTGATTTCTGCTAAAATTTCAATCCTACTTGGAAAATTCTTCGTTTATTTCAGTATGGGATGGGAATGATAGTTATATACCTATCCTATAGAAAGGGTGTTTTTCGATGGCAAAAAATTCTCAATATCAACCCACACGCACGGAAGGAGCTTCCTTGTCGGATACACAAGAGGTTCTGTACACAAAAGAATTTAAACGAGCAGACATAGCTGGTGGATATCGCAGTGCTCGAGTAAAAGAAGCACGTAGAGAAAACCCAAATTTATAAAGGCTTGATGGTAACTAGCTCTTTTTCAGGAGCTAGTTTTTTCATGTGTCATAAGCTATTTAATCCCGTATTTATCCTGAAGGTCCTTTGGTGCCATCTGAATAATCTTTTGCAGTACAAAGCCGGCAACCGCTACATCATCTAAGATGCCGAACAATAGGAGAAAATCCGGAATTAAGTCAAACGGAAACAAAATATATCCAACAACCAAAAGAATGGAAATTAGCTTTTTGCGCCTACTCACTTGATTGGATGTGAAAAAGTCTTTTAGAAACGGAATGGATTTTCTAATATTGAATAAGAACTTTAATCTTCGAAATAATCTCCTCATTCTATTCCCACCTTTTGAACAGCAGCTGATCATCCTCTGAGGATGGATTACCTCTGCCATCGGTATTATTGGTTATAAAGTACAATCCTGTTTCGGATGCCTGTACATCTCGGATTCGTCCAAAGCCGTCAAGCCACGAGGCTAACTGCTCCTGCTCTATGTCATACCGAAAAATAGATTGCCCACGTAATCCTGCAAAATACAGATAGTCACGGTAGTAAGCTAAGCCTGAAGGGGCCCATGTGTCTTCTCCTGAGTGAATGATTGGTTTTTCCATTCCGTCCACTGCACTATTTCCTTGGATGATGGGCCACCCGTAATTTGAGCCCTTCTGGATATGATTTAGCTCATCATGTGCTTGATTGCCGTGTTCTGTTGCATACATAACGCCATCGTTCGTCCATGTCATTCCTTGTGGATTTCGATGACCATAACTATAGATAGGGGAATTCGGGAATGGATTATCCGACGGTATCGATCCATCTAGATTCACACGCAATATTTTTCCCGCTAAGCTTTCTAAGTTTTGAGCTTGATCCGGCATTGTTGCATCTCCTGTTGTAATATAGAGCTTTTGATCCGGTCCAATTTCTAACCTACCGCCTTGGTGATACGTACCACCCGGTATTTGATCAAGTATCGTAACCCCTTCCTGCCAGAAGGTATCCTCCTCTATTAAGGTAGTGACTCTTTGATAGATGTTCCCAGCTTGCACATAAGAATAATAGGCAATTGCTCGTTTGCTTTCTTGAAAATCCTCCGGTAACACCAATCCTAATAAACCCGCTTCTGGTTTGTCAGATAGTTCTTGATGGAACTGTACCGGCTTTCTTTTCTGTTCATTCTCTACTATCTCAACAATCAACCCTTTTCTTTCACTCACATAAATGCTCTCTTTGTACGGGACAATCTCCCACGGTTCCTCAAGCTGTGATGCAATCACCTTAACAGTTGAATGATTTGAGTCCTCATATTCCGAATTTTCCGTTGTTTGATGACGACTAGAATCCTCTTGGTTCGAACAACCAATAAGCAAGATACCCATCCCTGCAATCGCAAGCCATCGCATCACAACACTCCTCTAGAGTTGGAATTTATTTTACTATACCTACTTTCCTTGTGATTGTAAAAGGAAAACCCAACCTAATTGGTTGGGTCTTTCATCCTATTCGTCTTTTTCCCATTTATTATGACCATGACCATGCTTTTTATGTTCCATGATATAGCCATTTTCCTTTAGCTTTTTGCTGAAGAAGTCTAAGTGCTCTTTCATTTTCTTTGCTTTTTCCTCTGTCATAACACCGTATTCTACATACTTATCGATAATTAGTTTACGCTGTTTCACGAGTTCATCGTGCAATTGCTTCATCTCAGCAATCTGATCCTTTGTTAGTTCTTTCTTTTCCATTTCTTCATGATTCGGTTCTACGTTACCTTCCGCGTTTATATCTAACGAACTAAAGTTAAACAATGTTAAAGTAAACGCCACGAGTATGAAACTCAGCTTTAGCTGCTTCATCTTGTTCTTCCTCCTTTCTCTATGTACTTAGAACTACTTTGTGCTAAAAACGAAGGTTTATACTTATGTGTTTTAAACGTTTAATGGAATCATCCTATCAAGGGTACAAAAGGAACATAAAAAGGTGTCGAATACCATCTGATTGGATTCGGCACCTTAGCTAGGCCATCTATTTAATCATTTCTTTTATTAACTCTCGATTTCGATCTTTAAACAAATCATTATGAGAGGAAACTAATCCGAATGCTTCTGCCTTTGGCTCTAAAAATTGCTTCGCATGATTTACTGCATTTCCTGCATCGTGGAATGCACCCGCAATAAGGTGTAATTTCCCTTCATGCCCTAGTACATCACCAGCAGCATAGATACCTGGAACGTTCGTAGCACTTGTCGCTTCTCCAGCAATGCACCACTCATTCAGCATCGCAATCTCTAGCTCACTATTTGCAATTAAATCCTTATCTCGGACATACCCGTGATTGATGATTACGTCGTCAACTCCTAAGTATTCTACTTCTCCCGTTTCGTGATTGGTTAGCTGTACCTGCTCAATTGAATCTTGATTCGCATTCGCAAGTAGTTTTGTAATTGTTGTGTTAAAAAAGCAAGTTGCTGTACTTTTCAAGAGTTGGGTAACATGGGCTTCATGCCCCGTAAACGCGTCTTTTCGATACGTTACGTACACTTTCTTCGCAATGGATTCTAATTCATTTGCCCAATCAATTGCTGTATCTCCGCCACCTGATATGAGCACGGTTCTATTTTTAAAGCGTTTAAGTGATTTAACTGTATAGTGTAAATTGCTGACCTCAAACTTTTCGGCACCGGAAATTTCAATTCGTTGTGGCTTAATAATGCCTCCACCAACTGCGATAATTATAGTTTTAGAATAATGTTCTTTCCCTGACGAACCTCTTAGGATGAATATTCCAGATTCATCACGAGCAATGGCTGTAATTTTTTCGTTTAGAACAACTGTCGGATCAAACGTTAATCCTTGATTCACGAGCTGCTCGATTAACTTTTCTCCTAATATGGGTGGCAAACCGCCAACATCCCAAACCATCTTTTCCGGATAAACATGCACCTTTCCACCTAGCTCCGATTGAAAATCTATGATCTTTGTTTTCATTTCTCTAAGCCCACTATAGAAGGCCGAAAAAAGTCCAGCTGGACCACCACCAATAATCGTGACATCAAAGATATCTTTCTTCATTATTTGATCCGCTCCTTCTTCCTACTATTTTCAAGATCTTGTTCACCGATAAATTACAACTAGGTTTATCATACTACTAATTGATAATGATAATCAATACCAATTGTAATATTTAACAGCTAAAGGTATCCTACTAACTTTGTCACGATTTTAGGACATAAAAAACCCAGCTCTAAGTCTTAGAGCTGGGTCCTTCCGATTAAGATTTTTTCTTCGCTGCTTTTTCACGTTCATTTTTGTTTAAGATTTTTTTACGAAGCCGAATCGATTCTGGTGTTACTTCACAATATTCATCATCGTTTAGATATTCAATGGCCTCTTCTAGCGTAAGTTTTCTCGTCTTGCGAATCGTAGCTGTCTGGTCTTTCGTTGCAGAACGAACGTTTGTAAGATGTTTTTCTTTTGTAATATTTACCGTTAAGTCGTTGTCACGGTTGTGCTCTCCAACAATCATACCGGAATATACTTCTGTACCTGGATCTACGAAAATCGTTCCACGATCCTCTAGTCCCATAATTCCATAAGTAGAAGCTTTTCCTGCTTCCAATGCTACTAGAACACCTTGGTGTCTGCCACCAACGCGACCGGATACAACCGGTTCGTATTGATCAAACGTATGGTTTAGAATACCGAACCCTCTCGTTTGTGTCATAAACTCTGTTGTATAACCGATTAAACCACGGGATGGAACTTTGAATTCCATTCTGACTTGTCCATTGCCATGGTTGACCATGTCGAGCATTTCCCCTTTTCTTGCTCCGAGGGATTCCATAACAGCACCTGTATAATCTTCAGGAACGTCAACTTGTACGCGTTCGATTGGCTCACAACGTACTCCGTCTACTTCCTTAATAATTACCTGTGGTTTGGAAAGCTGTAATTCATAGCCTTCACGACGCATATTTTCAACTAGAATAGAAAGGTGAAGCTCCCCACGACCAGACACGGTCCACGCATCCGGCGAATCGGTTGGGTCAACACGTAAACTTACATCTGTTTCTAGCTGCGTTAATAAACGCTCTTCAATTTTACGAGATGTAATATATTTTCCTTCACGACCTGCAAAAGGACTATTATTAACTAGGAATGTCATCTGTAGCGTTGGTTCATCAATACGAAGAATTGGTAATGCTTCCTGATGATCTGTTGGACAAACGGTCTCTCCAACGTTTATATCCTCCATCCCAGATAGAGCGATAATGTCTCCAGCTTTTGCTTCTTCAATTTCAATCCGCTTTAATCCGATAAAGCCAAATAATTTCGTTACACGGAAATTCTTAACGGAGCCGTCTTTTTTCATTAACGATACCTGTTGACCCACTTTAATCGTACCACGGAAAATCCGTCCAACCCCTATACGGCCCAAGTAATCGTTATAGTCTAGCATCGTTACTTGGAACTGCAGCGGTTCTGCAGAATTGTCTTCAGGCGCTGGGATATGGTCTAAGATTGTAGTGAAAACAGGATCCATTGTTTCTTGTTGGTCTTCTGGCTCTAATCCAGACGTTCCATTTAATGCAGAAGCATACACAACTGGAAATTCTAATTGATCCTCATCTGCTCCAAGCTCAATAAACAAATCCAGTACTTCATCAATAACATATTCCGGGCGGGCACTTGGTCTATCAATTTTGTTTACAACAACGATTGGTGTAAGCTTTTGCTCTAACGCTTTTTTCAACACGAAACGTGTTTGCGGCATACACCCTTCATAAGCATCTACCACAAGCAATACACCGTCTACCATTTTCATAATACGTTCTACTTCTCCACCAAAGTCTGCGTGACCAGGTGTATCTAAGATGTTCACTCGTGTATCGTTATATTGAATAGCCGTATTTTTAGCTAAAATCGTTATGCCTCGTTCTCTCTCCAAATCATTGGAGTCCATTGCTCTGTCGTCGACTTGTTCATTTTCACGAAATGTTCCAGAGTAGCGAAGTAACTGATCCACTAACGTTGTTTTTCCGTGGTCAACGTGAGCAATAATTGCGATATTACGAATATCTTCTCTTAATTGCATTCTAATTTACTCTCCTCTAAGTATCATATAGATACGTAGTTATTTCCAATCACAACCAGCCTATTATAGCACACTTTTTAGGATGTATATATATTTGCTGACATTGTATTAGTTTTCTTACGAAGTCATCTTTGGAAAAGTAATTGTAAACATGGCTCCTCCGAGATGAGAAGTTTCCACAGATATGGAGCCACCAGACCGTTCTACGATTGCTCTTGCAATTGCAAGTCCAAGTCCTGTTTCTCCACCTTTTCCTTTTACAAAGCGATGAAATAAGTGTGGAATGAGGTCTTCCGTTATTCCTGGACCATCATCCGAAATCCGTAAATGCACATACCCATCCTTTTCATAGCTACTTACCTCCACAGTCGATTCTGCATGTCGAACTGCATTGGATACAATATTCATCGTAGCTTGCAATAGCTTTTCTTTATCCGCTTCAAAAGAAGATAAAACATCTGTATCATATCTTAAGGAAATCGAGCGTTCATTGGCTAAAGGTAATGCCCGTTCTGCTATTAGTGTGATTAATTCCTCTACTTTTATCAGTTCTTTTTCGTATATATTCTCATCACTATCTAATTTCGCGAGTAAAATCATCTCATTGATTATCTTTTTTAAACGACTGATTTCCTGCACCACAACATCTAAGCCGCGCTCTGCGTCAGCATCCGTAAATATCCCATCTCGAATTCCTTCTGCATACCCTTGGATTGTCATTAACGGGGTTTTAAGCTCATGACTCGCATTTTGAAAAAACTGCTTTTGTGATGTTATATATCGCTCTAGTTCTCTAGCCATCTCGATTACACTTTGTTCTACCTCTTTAATCTCTCCACTAGCGTCAATTTTCCTTAATTCATCGAATTGACGGTTTTGGATTTTTTTAATTTGATGCTTCAGTCTCGTAAGAGGAGTAACAAGACGGCGCGTTAATAAATAGCTCAAGGCAATCGCTGCCGTGACACCAATAAAAAATACGATCAATAACCTAGAGACAAAGGTATGTTGAACAGCTTGCAAATCATCTAACGGCGTGACGAGCACAAGTTCAGCATCTGGCAGTTCGGTGTAAAATGCAATTTTGGATACCACATACCGTTCATCCCCAGCACGCCACAACGGCTGTTCATCCGAGCTCAAATCATAATGTTTAACCCAGTATTCCGTTACATCAGAGGGAAGCGTAGACAAAAGAATTTGGTCCGAGTTATTATCATAAATAAATAATTGAAGGTCTTGTTCATTTAAAAATCGCTGCACATTCACCGAGTTATACTCATCATTTAAAATACTAACGAGTAATTCCCCTTTAGCCTGTAATTGTCTCTGTTCATCTTGTATTAGTAAATTTAATAGTAGGGAATAGATGGTATAAGCCGTAACTGACATGATCACAACAAGCAACGTGGTAAAGGCTGCATTCAGTTGATATTGTAATTTCATGATCCGTCCTCACTTGAGCTCCTCATACGGTAGCCATACCCCCAAACCGTTTCAATTGGAAGCCCGTCCAATTTCTTTCGAAGTCTTTTAATTAGATCGTCTACTGCTCGATCACTTCCAAAGTAATCCTCTCCCCATACCTTTTTCAGGAGCTCTTCTCTAGAAAAAGCTCGGTTTTGATTTTGCACAAAGATAGACAACATATCAAATTCCTTCGCTGTTACCTCTATTTCTTCCCCTTGCCAAACGATTCGTCGATCGTCTAATTTAACAATTAAGTCTCCAAGCTGTCGTTCTTCTTTCACCCCTTGAGGTACACGCTGCACGGTCACTCGTTTAAACAAACGCTTGACACGTGCCACTAATTCTCTTGGACTAAAAGGCTTTGTTAAATAGTCATCCCCACCTAATTCCAAGCCTAATATTTTATCGATTTCTTCATCCTTCGCGGAAATAATAATAATCGGTACATCGCTCGTATCTCGTATCTTTTTGCACAGTTCATACCCATCCATTCCGGGAAGCATGATATCTAATATCCACATATCAGGCTTTTTGCCACTGTTCCAATACTCCCAAGCATCCTCTGCATTATCCATAGCGATGATGTCATACCCTTCTTTTTGAAGGTACGCTTTCACGATATTTTGAATATTTCGATCATCTTCAACAATTGCAACATTCGCATGCATTACTACTCCGCCCCCTATTTATTGATTATATTTTCGCACATCTTTCATAAATGTGAATCCATCTTCTTGTTTTACACACTTTTTACACATTTGTACCAAAGTATTGCCATACCTGCTACGTACAATAAGAAATGTACAACGAGATAAATAAAAATTCAATTTCAAGAAAGGTGTGATTTTAGTGGATTATAAAGATCATGAAAATCACGAGAACTCAAACTTACAATCTTATGATGAAAATACAACAAACCAACCAGTAGAAGAAGAAGAGCAAGTCGAAGAGACGTATTCGACTTCTTCAGCTCCATCAGAAGAACTGAAACCTCCAAAAAAAGACAAGGGTAGATCATCTAGCACATTTAAAATGTTACTTAGCAGCGTAGTTGGTGGTTTAGTTGTAGCAGCTGTTGGAACAGGTTTAATTACTACAGGTGTTATACCTTTAGATCATGATAACGAAACCACTCCATCCGCACAAACTAGTCAATCGAATGAAGAGTCCGTAGCTTCAAGCGATGTCGTTCAAACATTATCATCGGAGGATGATGCGACATCCATTCAACAAGCAATTCAACAAAATACAGAAGCAGTAGTCGGCGTATCAAACATCCAGAATACTAGTTTATGGAGTGAATCAGAAGCATCGGGCACAGGTTCTGGTGTGATTTATAAAAAAGAAGATGGCAAAGCCTATGTCGTCACAAACTATCACGTAGTTGAAGGTGCTAATGAACTAGAAGTCGTTATGGCGAACGGGGACAAAGTACAGGCTAAGCTATTAGGTGGAGATGAACTTAGTGATTTAGCTGTCTTAGAAATGGACGGTAGCAAGGTGAAACAGGTAGCCAACCTCGGCTCTTCTAGTAGCTTAGAAGTTGGACAAACCGTAATCGCAATCGGAAATCCACTTGGCACGGAATTCGCTGGTTCTGTAACAAAAGGCATTATTAGTGGGTTAAATCGCTCGGTAGAAATGGATCTAAACTCAGATGGTCAGGCAGACTGGACAACTGAAGTTATTCAAACCGATGCAGCCATTAACCCAGGTAATAGTGGTGGTGCTTTGATTAACGCGAACGGGGAAGTAGTTGGAATTAACTCTATGAAGATTGCACAAGAAGCTGTTGAAGGAATTGGATTTGCTATTCCAATGGATACTGCAAAACCAATCATTCAACAATTAGAAGAGAATGGTCACGTGGATCGTCCATTCATTGGAATTAGTGCAGTGGCACTTAGTACCGTTCCAGAAAGAAACAAACAACAAACCTTAAAGCTTGGGGAAGACGTAACTGATGGAGTAGTCATTGCACAGGTGCAAGTAAACTCTCCAGCTGATGAAGCATCCTTAAAGAAATACGATGTCATTACAAAAATTAATGATCATGCAATTACCAACATGATGGATTTAAAGCAATACCTTTATGGTAGCACCGAAATTGGAGATAAAATCGAGATTACGTATTATCGGGATGGACAAAAACAAAAAACATCACTAACTCTAGGAGAGCAAAATCAAGAGCAAAGTCAACAACAATAACACGTGAACCTACCCTCTGGGGTCTCCCCCCCTTTTTTCTCCAGAGGGTATTCATATAAATGGAAAAGGATGGGCGTCATCTGACGCCCATCCTTTTACTATTCACCCAAAAAATAAATCTAAAATGTTACTACCTGTGGAGCTTTGCTTATTGTAAAACTCTGAATATCCACATTGTTTGCAAAAAACAACAATGAATTGATTATGCTGGACATCAAACATCTTGGATAATCCTGTCCCACTCATGGATACTTCCTTTTGACCTGCATCTGTGCTTCCACATTTCATGCAACCCTTATGCTCTGACATTAGTACATCCTCCTCTTATATCTTCTATATACGATGATACAGAATAAAAGGTTTCTTTTAAACCGAAAAAAAGAGGACGCATACACGTCCCCTTTTAGTTAGCTATACAATATACTACTGACCTCATTCTGGTCCAAATAGTCTTCATACATTTCATGGTCTAGGTTTACCCCATCATAATTACCTTCCATGTCTGTAATTATGAACCCTTCAATTTCTTCGGCACTCCCAATCATCTCTCCCGAATGGAAGAACATATCATTAAAATTTTTATCTGTATTATAAAAGTCAGATGGCGTTTCAGAAGTCCCCCATGAACTAACTCGTTGCCACGCATCTTCTGGATCAAATACTGTTGATTCCTCCTCATCCACAGAGGATTCCATTTCTGTAATACTTGGGTGAATAACATCTTCCTCAACAGGACGGTTCGTTGAAATATTTTGTTCTTGCGAATGTCGAATACAACGGGTTGCCGTTGGTAATGCATACAATCGTTCAACAGGAATGTCTTGTCCACATTCTTCACATTGACCATACGTCCCATTTTCAATTTTCTCGAGGGCATGATTTATATCTTGCCATTCCTGCTCATGGTGATCATTTAAAGCAATATCCTTTTCTCGCTCATAAAGCTCTGTTCCATGGTCACCAGGATGGTTATCGTAGTTCGACAACTCACTTACAGACTCCTTAATTAACTCAAACTTTGTTCCAAAGTGATCATCTAGTACTTGACTTAACTCACCTCGACGCTCCATAAGCCTAGCTTTACATTGATCGACCTCATCACGGCTAATCATGTTGTATCGCCTCCTGACATTTTGTCTTTATGGGGCAATATTAGTATAACCGCAAATAAATCGCTCAATAGAATTAGATTATGGAAATGACGGTAAATGGTCTCTTACTTTTTTAACAGCATATCGACGTGAGGAATACCATCCTCTAAGTACACGTCCGAAATTTCTTCAAAGCCAAAGGAACCATAAAATCTCCGCAAATATTCCTGACCTTGAATCTTTATCTCTTTCTCTTGCCACTCATTTATGATGTAATCAATCGAGCGTATCAATAGCTCTTTCCCATATCCACCTCCGCGGTAATTGGAATGAACCAATACTCTCCCAATAGACGCCTGACAATACGTGGACCCTGGCGGCAACAATCTGGCATATGCCACGATATCTTTATCATGATGTAAATATAAATGGACCGCTGCTTGATCATGGTTGTCTAATTCTGGATAAGGACAGTCCTGCTCCACAACAAAGACGTCGATCCTTGCTTTTATAATTTGATAAAGCTCCAGAGCTGTTAATTCGTCAAAACGCTTATACATCCATTCCATTCCGTTCTCCCCCATATACACAAGTGTCTTTATCGTAAATGACCAAGTAGAAGATGTAAATGATTTCGCCTTATGGTAACATCATGTAAAATGTAGCACATGCATGTGCCAAGAACCTATCTCCACTACCGGAAAACAAAAGGAGGACCAACCGTGTCGGATCGTTACCTTTATATGTTAGGCGGAAAATTAGAGCAACCGGAAGCAATGAAAGCTTTTTTACAAAGAGCCGGGGGACAAAAGGCTTCCATCGCCTTACTCATCATCTACCGGGAAGGTTGGGAAGACTATCTCCCAAACTATACGAAATATTGGGATCTTGAACTGAGCCAAATTTACACGATTGTCTTAAACCCAAATACTTTATCAAATGTTAAAGAAATACTAGATACCATAGACCAAGCTACTGGTGTTTTTATTGGTGGTGGCCATACAAAAACATACTACGATTGCTATGTTAAATCGCCAATAAAGGATGCTATTATTCAAAAATACCGTGAGGGAACACCAATCGGAGGAAATTCAGCTGGTGCACTCATTATGCCAGATAAAGTACTCTTGTCCCCACATGATACAGACGACGAATTACCGTGGATTGGGGATGGATTAGGTTTATGTCCAAACGTAGCAATTAGCGTTCACTTTAGCCAATGGAATGATCAAGAACATTTAATAAAAGGAATAGAAAGGCTACAAGTACCTATAGGATATGGAATTGATGAAAAAGCATGCTTAGTGTTTAAAAATGAGAAGCCTCACCATCAATATGAAGTATCCGATCATACAGTCCACACCTTTTACCGTTAATAAGCACTTCTTTAAAGAGGATTTTACAGTCTACTTGTAGAATTACAATTCTTACATAAGGGGGAACGAATATGAGCACACAAAAGAAAACGATTGGATTCATTGGTACAGGAGTAATGGGTGGCAGTATGGCTGCTCATTTAATTCAAGCAGGCTACCAATTAAACGTGTTCACACGAACCAAGAGTAGAGCTAAGTCACTCCTTCAACAAGGAGCCACGTGGAAGGATTCTGTAAAAGAACTAGCTAAGGAATCAGACGTCATCATTACCATCGTTGGGTACCCATCAGATGTAGAAGAAGTGTATTTAGGGGAAGAAGGACTGTTAAACCACGCGAGACCTGGTTCCTATTTAATTGATATGACAACATCGAAACCGTCCTTAGCGAAAGAAATTTTCGAAAAAGCTAAAATAAAGGACCTCTTTGCTTTGGATGCACCTGTATCTGGTGGAGATTTAGGAGCTCGTAATGGAACATTGGCCATTATGGTAGGTGGAGAAGAAAAGGTATTCGAGGATATGCTACCAATATTTGAATTAATGGGTGAAAATATTCAATTACAAGGTCCTGCTGGTTCCGGTCAGCATACAAAAATGAGCAATCAGATTACAATCGCATCGAACATGATTGGTGTCTGTGAAGCGGTTACCTACGCGCAGAAAGCTGGTCTTAATCCTAGTAAAGTCTTGGATAGTATCACAACAGGTGCCGCCGGTAGCTGGTCCCTTAGTAACCTAGCTCCAAGAATGATTGCGGATAACTATGACCCAGGCTTTTATGTGAAACACTTTATAAAAGACATGAAAATAGCTTTAGAATCAGCTAAAGAGCTTGGACTATCCACTCCTGGATTAGAATTGTCCCTTTCGCTCTATGAAAAACTAGCTGCTGAAGGCAATGAAAACAGCGGTACACAAGCATTAATCAAGCTGTTCCAAAAAACTAAATAGAATGGAGTAACGAGTCCATGCCTATCAATTTTCATTCCAAGGATATAAAAACAAGCTATACGACCCGGACAGCGGATTCTTCTTGGAAGGATTTACTCTCTCGTCATATTGATTTCCCGTCTATATCTCTTGCTGCAGATATTGGGTGCGGTGGAGGTATTTACGCAAAAGCACTTATTGATTTAGGAGTCAGCGAAGTAGTCGGCATTGATTTCTCTGAATCGATATTAGAAGGTGCACGGGAAGCTTGCCAGAACTACCCTTCCATCCATTTTAACTATGGAAGTGCATCTAAAACCAATCTTGAGGACTCTAGTGTGGAAGCCATCCTGGAAAGGGCGTTAATTCATCACATTCAGGATCTTCTTCCTGTCTTTCAAGAAGCACACCGTGTATTAAAGAACGATGGAGTATACATTGTTCAAGATCGAACACCTGAAGATTGTCTCCTTACTGGTTCCGAAGAACACATACGAGGCTATTTCTTTGAATTGTTTCCTCATTTAGGAAAGATGGAAGAAAAAAGAAGACACCGTTCTGCAGAAGTGATTCGGGCAATGAGCAATGCTGGCTTCTCGAAAGTGGAGACAATTCCATTGTGGGAAACTCGCAATGTATATGAGAAAAAGGAGCAGCTGCTGCAAGATATACAGACCAGAACCGGACGGTCTATTCTTCATGACTTAACCGATGATCAACTACAATCCTTAGTCGAACACATCGACAAGCAGTTACCCGACGGGAAGGTTACGGAAAAAGATCGCTGGACAATCTGGCTAGCCTACAAATAAAGAGTGCATCCTTGAAAGGATGCACCCTATTCCAATCTATTTTGTCTAATTATAGACGCACAACATTAGCCGCTTGCGGTCCGCGTTCGCCTTCAACGATTTCAAATTCAACTTCTTGACCTTCATCAAGCGTTTTGAAACCTTCGCTTTGGATAGCAGAGAAGTGTACGAAAACATCGTCTCCATCCTCACGTTCGATGAACCCAAAACCTTTGTCTGCATTAAACCATTTTACTTTACCTGTCATAGTTCATGACCTCCTTACAATAAAAAGTACAAAGTAATTGAATGGAATTACCTTTACACCGCTTATTGTTAAAGAGATCGTAAAGAAATATTCAACCATCCACTTCCTTTTGTTTCTTCACTTTACTACTTTTTCCTTTTTAAAGCAAGTTACCGTAAGGTCTTTACAATAAATTTACCAACTTCACAATTGTATTGATTTTACAAACAAACTTTTGTTAAAATATATCCTTGCAAGAGATGATGTAATTGAATATCCGACCTAACATTTATATCTTGCAAATATAAATAGGATAGGTGGTAACCAATCATGGAAAAAGGAAACTATCAAGTATTGTTGTACTACAACTATGTAAACATTGAGGATCCAGAGCAATTTGCTGCAGATCACCTCAAATTCTGTAAGGAATTAGAATTAAAGGGAAGAGTACTCGTTGCTAAAGAAGGAATCAACGGGACTGTATCGGGAACAATAGAGAATACCGATAAATATATGGAAGCGATGCATAGCGATCCTCGTTTCGAAGACATGGTATTTAAAATTGACCAAGCTGATAGTCATGCATTCAAAAAAATGCACGTTCGTCCTCGTCCTGAACTGGTAACTCTTCGCTTAGAAGATGATGTTAATCCGAGAGAAACAACCGGTAAGTACCTTAGCCCACAAGAATTTTATGAGGCTATACGTGATGAAAATACTGTTGTATTAGATGCTCGTAATGATTATGAATATGATCTTGGCCATTTTAGAGGGGCCATTCGTCCAGATATAGAAACATTCCGTGAGCTACCAGAATGGGTGGAAAACAACCGTGAGCTTTTAGAAGGCAAAAAGGTAGTCACTTATTGTACAGGTGGAATTCGTTGTGAGAAATTCTCAGGCTGGTTAGTGAAAAAAGGCTTTGAAGATGTAGGCCAATTACACGGCGGAATTGTCACATATGGAAAGGACCCAGAGGTTCAAGGAGAGCTTTGGGATGGACAACTTTATGTGTTTGATGAAAGAATCGCTGTGCCTGTAAACAAAAAAGAACATGTTGTTGTCGGGAAAGATTACTTCGACGGCCAACCTTGTGAACGTTACGTTAATTGTGCAAATCCGGAGTGTAACAGACAGATGCTTTGCTCCGAAGAGAATGAACACAAGTATATGAGAGGCTGCAGTCATGAATGCCGTACTTCTCCTCGTAACTTATACGTGCAAGAGCATGGATTGACAGAAGAAGAAATCCAAGCGAGACTTGACCGTATTGAACAAGAAGATCACGCTGTAAGCTCAAACTAAAAAACAGGAAGTTCCATAATGGAGCTTCCTGTTTTACTTTTCAAGCAATATTTTTGACGAGTTCTATTCATCTTGCTAACTTATAAAAAAAGGAGGCGGCGTGGAGATGAGCGTTTATGACTACTCTGCTTTAACTATTAAAGGAGAAGAAGTATCGCTTGAACAATATAAAGGTAACGTTCTCTTAATCGTAAATACGGCCACCAACTGTGGATTTGCTCCTCAATTTGACGGATTACAAGAGCTGTATGAATCCTATAAGGATCAAAAATTTGCTGTTCTCGGATTTCCGAGCAATCAATTCATGAATCAGGAACCACGTTCTGAATCAGAAATAGAGCAGCATTGTAGATTAAATTACGGGATTGACTTTCCTATGTTCGGGAAAGTCGACGTAAAAGGCCCGAATGCTCACCCCTTATTTGAATACTTAACAAATAATGCACCAGGGGTATTAACCAAACAGGTGAAATGGAATTTTACCAAGTTTTTAGTCGATGCATCCGGTCATGTTGTAAACCGATACGCACCTCAGACGAAACCAGAACAAATAAAAGAAGATATAGAGAAACTTCTCTCTAATGCATGAGAAAAGGAGCCAAATTGGCTCCTTTTATTTATCGTCTTCTTCTTCCTCGTCATCTTCCTCTTTTTTCTGCTTTTCAGCTGCTTTTGATTTTCCTTCTGCTTGTTTTTCTGCCTTTTCCTTAGCCTTTTCTGCAGCTTTTTGTTGTTGTTCTTCTGCTTTCTCGGCTGCTTTTTCGGCTGCTTTTTGTTGCTTTTCAGCAGCTTTCTCTTCTGCTGCCTTTTGTTTCTCCTCAGCCTTTTTCTGTTTCTCTACCGCTTTCTCTGTAGCTTTTTGCTGTTTTTCTGTTTGTTTTTCAGAATTAGCACGTACCTGCTCAGCCTCTTCTTTACTACTAGAGTCTGTTGCTGTAGTCACAGCAGTTGAAGACCCTTCTTCCGATTCATCTAATGGTGTGTCTTGTTCTTCATCCTCTGCGGGGGCGTTTTCCTCAGACGATGCATCCGCATCTACTTCCTCTTCCTTCGCTTCCTCTGCATCGGGCTGTCTTGAAACAATTTTCTCTAGTCGTTTCTCGTAACTATCTAATTTCTTACTTAACTTTTTAACTGTTTTTTCATCCCCACTAGCTTCTGCTTCTGCTAACAAGGTTTGCAAATAATCCGCTTTTTTCTGATAAACCACTTCTTTAATATCTGTCATCGTAAAGCCTAGTTCAGCCATTACTGTATCTAGGTCAGATTCATTCAGCATTGTAGCAATTTCTTCTGATGTCTTACCAGAGAGTTCCGCTAAAGAGATTACTTTTGCTATCTCTCCATACCCAAGCTCAGCTGCTCTTAAGCTTTTTACGGTCTCCAAGTCAAACCCTTTTGTCACGTTAGCAACAAGGTACGCCTGATCCTGTACTTCTTTCACTTCTTCTAATTGATCTTCACTTAATTCTGACTCTAGATCCTCGTCAAGTTCAGAAGCCTCTTCTAATTCCTCACTTATTTCTTCCAGGTTTTCTTCACTTACCGTATCATCTTCTATCACTTCCGAAACTTCCTCTTGTGCCTTATTCAGTAAATCTTGATAGGAATCCATAAGTTCCTCTAAGAAATCCGCTTTTTCCTCGTCTGACAATTCGGTAGCTTCCGCCAAACGTTCTTCTGCAAACTGAATCAGAAGCTCCGCTTCTTTTTCCGAATCGGAAGTAAACACTAATTGCAGGTTCTCGATTAACTCATCTAAGCTATACAAAAATTCTCCTGGTAGTGCCCCAGCCTCTGACTCGACGCTATCTTGAGCTGTTGGCACAGCAGCAGAAACTTGTCCACCAAATCCTAATGCTAAAATGACGGTTGCGGGTATAATAAGTTTTTTCATGTTTTTTCCTCCTATTTCATCCAATAGGCATTCCACAAAAAAAACTAATCCGAAGATTAGTTTTTTTATCTCTTCGGTAGCTGGCAGGCATCATTCAATTGAATCTTAGCCCCTATAGCTTTGCGTCCCTCCGTTTCCAAAGGTTTGCCTTTATCGGATGTGTATATTTATTACTTTTATTATAAATGTATTTTCCTTTCGCGTATAGTCCCTTTTTTATAGGAAATACCTTCCACTAATATGCTTTGGCCCAGTAAACCAGCTGAGTAGCTTCCTTCCCACAGCATACACAATGACCAGCTCGGTTTTCCTGCTCGAAAGGAATACAGCGAGAGGTTGCACCTGTCTCTTCTTTTATATTCTCTTCACATGCTTTATCCTCACACCACATCGCTTCTACAAAGCCAGGATTTTGCTCTAATGCCTGTTTGAATTCAGCAAACGTCGTTACATTCGTCGTTTTCTCTTCACGGTGAGCTAGTGCTCGATCATATAAGGTTTGTTGAATGTCTTCTAATAAAGCAGGAATAATGGTGGATAGTTCATCCATGGCAACGAAGCTTTTTTCCCCTGTATCTCGTCGAACAAGCACTACTTGGTTCTTTTCGATATCCTTAGGACCGACTTCTAAGCGAAGTGGAATTCCCTTCATTTCATATTCATTGAATTTCCACCCAGGCATTTTGTCACTCGCATCTATATCGACACGAGCAAACTCTGCAACTTGACCTTTCAATTCGTATGCTCTTTCTAGGACGCCTTCCTTATGCTGAGCAATCGGAACAATCATAACCTGTGTTGGCGCAACTCTTGGTGGTACAACAAGTCCCCGGTTATCCCCATGGACCATAATCAATGCGCCAATTAAACGTGTTGTGATGCCCCAAGAAGTTTGATGAACATACTGTTGGTTCCCATTCTCATCACTGTACGTAATATCAAAGGCTTCCGCAAACCCTGTACCTAAATGGTGAGATGTACCCGTTTGTAGAGCTTTCCCATCATGCATGAGACTTTCAATCGTTAACGTATAGTTCGCTCCAGCGAATTTTTCCTTTTCCGTCTTCCTCCCTTTTATAACAGGTATGGCGAGGAAATCTTCACAAACCGTTGCATACACGTCAAGCATTTTTCTCGTTTCTTCAGCAGCATCTTGCTCTGTCGCATGACAAGTATGCCCTTCCTGCCACAAGAATTCTAACGAACGTAAAAATGGTCTAGTAGTCTTTTCCCAACGAACTACGTTACTCCACTGATTGTAAAGCTTTGGCAAGTCTCGATAGGAATGAATAATTTTCGAATAGTGCTCGGCAAACAGCACTTCTGAAGTAGGTCGAACTACGAGCCGTTCTTGAAGCTCTTCACTTCCTCCATGCGTAACCCAAGCTACCTCTGGCGCAAAGCCTTCAATGTGGTCCTTCTCTTTTTGCAATAAGCTTTCTGGAATGAATAACGGGAAATACATGTTTTGATGGCCCGTGTCTTTAATTTTCTTATCTAGTACATCTCTAATATTTTCCCAAATGGCATATCCATATGGACGAATAATCATGGATCCTCGAACAGAAGCATAGTCGACTAGGTCTGCTTGCTTCACAACATCCGTGTACCATTGGGCAAAATCTTCTTCCATAGCGGTTACTTTTTCTACAAACTGTTTATCTTTTTTACCCATTTCACTCACACCTTTTCCTTTTCTAAACACAAAAAAGCCTCCTGTCCTGTAAAGGGACCGAGGCTTGGTGGTACCACCCTAATTCATAACACATGTTATGCACTCTTCTTGATATCGGATTACTCCGTCGTTGCTTTTCAGCACAAAACTCCAAGGTAGGTTCTCATACGGCATCCGGAAATTTCGCACCATCCATTTCCTCTCTTGCAGAATGCTTCGTATCATACTAGTCCTTTTCAACGTTTATTCTTATGAATTTATACTTAAATATAAGAAGGAATGTTGAACTTGTCAAGTTGACCACTGGTACCATAGTAATGTAAGTTATGAAAAACCTGCTTGAATTATAATGGATACTCTAGATCGTTATGTTTAAAACGGTTAATAAGCATGAGTCCTGTACAACGATCTCGCAAATGGAAAGCTTCATTAAGGCTTTTGGCTACTAATGTATTCGCAATATGCAAATCACTTGTTGTAGTTGCACCACCTACTTGTTGTAACAAAAGCTTAATTTCATCGGGTTCCGGAAGTTCCTGCAATAGGGTTAGAATTTCACCCCCATGCTCTCTTATAATCCCACCATATTTGTCATCTTTCTCATAATCTATTTTTCCGAGTCGCTGTTTATACAAATCTGCAATGATTGCAGTTGCTACTCCTACTTTAGCGCCATGTAGTATCTGCTTTTTACCTTTTTTAAGAAAATCCATTTCCCAATAGTGAGACAAATGATGTTCTCCACCTGAAGCTGGTCTTGAATAGTCAAGGAGTAACATTACAAGTCCTGACTCAATTAAAGACTTCATGAGGATGAGCATTCCCTCATCACTACACGCCGCAATCTCCGATACATGGTCTACACATTGTCTCAAAGATTGCCGTGTCCGTTCTGCCGCTAGTTTATTATACGGCTCTCCTCCGATAAGTCTAGATATTTCCCAATCAAATAAAGATGTATATTTACCTAAAATATCCCCAAAGCCAGCTGCAGTCATTTCTTGTGGTGCTTTTCTAATAATATCAATATCAGCAAATAAAGCTACTGGAGCTGCTGTTTGAATGGTTTGCTTTACTCCTCTTAAAATGAGTGGAGAACCTTTTGATGTAAAGCCATCGACGGAGGCAGCTGTCGGCACAGAGATAAATGGAATATTCATCTTGTATCCACAGAATCGAGTAATGTCGTGAATCGTACCAGAACCAACAGCGATTAACACATCTGTGTGTTTTGAAGTCTCCACCATCAATTGAACCAAGGTAGCTTCATCTGCAACCACTTGATTATGCAGAGAGGCTTTTAATGAAACAACGATTGTTTCCATCCCACCGTCTTCTAACAAATTGTTCAGGTGCTTACCTGCTGCATTATACGTATTCTCATCAACCACTAAAGTAGCATGGCTATACTTCCTGTTTTCCAAATAAGGTGTTACTTTACTTAACGCTCCCCTTTCCACTAAAAGTTCAGGAAATCTTGGTTCTTCCTGACCAAGCTGTTTAGCAAGTTCATAGATATCCTGTGAAATTTCCACATAATCCCTCCTACTTCATAGAAAGAAAGCCCGTAAGCACCCTCTTTATTCGAGGCAAAGCTTACGAGCTACCTTATTTACCATTTTGCGCCTGCTGGGTAAGGACAAGTTTTATAAGCTAATTTAGCTCTAAATAGAACGAAACAGCCACAGTGCGCACAGGTTGTATCGTACAAAAGAGATGGACATTCCTTGCATTGAGTGAGTCTCTTTTCATACACCTTATCATCCACAATGTTTGTTTCTAGCTCAAGTTGTTCCTCTACCTGTTTTTGAATATATTCATTTGAAACGAATACAGATTGCGAACATCCTTTACAGCTCATGAGTCTCCATCCCTATCCAGCATTTATTTCACTGTTACGGTTGCAGTAACTTCTTTGTTTTTTAAATCTCGTGTCATTCCTGGATACCCGAAATAAGGCTTGCCATCCGTATCCCAAAATAACTGTTGCACCCGGGCATGACGATTATGATCATATAGGGAATTTCCAACAATGTCTTTATATGGACGAGCATGATAAACGATTACATCTGTTTGATCATCTTCTGCTACCGTAAAACTGTTATGTCCAGGACCATACTCACTTGTTTCCTCACACGTAACAAACACCGGTTCCTTTAATTTAACCCATGAGTTAGGGTCTAATAGATTACTAGTTTGACTGGCAGTTAACAAGCCCATCGCATACCGATGGTCTGTAGCACTTGCAGAATATGCGATGAATATGTTCCCGTTTCTTTTGATTACTGCTGGTCCTTCATTCACGTAAAAGCCATGCTGTTCCCATTCTAAGTCTGGTGTGGATAATAAAACTTGCTTTGGTTTAATGGTCCAAGGATTTTCCATTTCTGCAATGTACAAATTAGAAATAGTATCATGATCCACCTTTTGCGCCCATACTAGGTATCTTCGATCATCATGTTCAAATGTGGTTGCATCTAAAGAAAAGCTCTGAAAATCTGTATTGATTTGTCCTTTTTCTACCCATTCGCCTTCTAGTGGATTTTCCGCATCGCATTCCAGTACATATGGTCGAATCGCCCATACATCATCTCTATCTCCTGCCGCAAAATGGATATACCATTTTCCATTAATATAATGCAGTTCCGGTGCCCAAATGTGCTCCGACATAATTCCCTGCTCGTGTTTTTCCCACACCGTAGTTTCTGGTGCCTGCTTCAGTCCGGAAATTGTTTGGGATCTTCTCAAAACAATGCGGTCATATTCCGGATAAGATCCTGTGAAATAATAGTATCCATCAGAATGCTTATACACATAGGGATCCGCCCGTTGTTCCACTAGTGGATTTGGATACTCTAAGACTTTTATTCTGCCATTCACTTCAAACGAACCCGGCTTACTATATTGTTCTATAGGAATCGGATCCCACTCCACATCCATGTTGACATGTTTTCCATCCTCCATTTGAAAGGATATTTGCTTCGGCAATTGTGCCGCCTCTCCTGTATGTGTCATGACGTTAATAGTATTATCTGTTCTAACCGACATGGAACCCCTCCTTCATAATTTTAAATCTAACGATACGAACGACTATCCGAGTTATCTAACCGTTAATACGACTACCGATTTCGAAGGAAGTTCTACTTTTAACGAACTTCCTTCCCTGGCAAACCCCTTGAATGCTTGAGGCTTAACATGGTCTGGATTTTCAAATGTATTTTTGGCATTCATTTCACCCGACGTTAATATTCTTCCAGTCACGTTAGAAAACTCTAATCCTCTCAAATCGATATCTAACGTTGTAGATACGGCTTTATCTAAATTACATAAGCTAATATTTAGGGTGCCATCTTTCGCTTTCGATGCAGATGCGGTAACTTGTGGGTAGGAATAACCATTTTCTTTAACTGTGTCTATGTTTAAATGAAGCGATACCCTTTGTGCATCCTGATGAACTTTAAACATTTCAAACACATGATAGGTTGGTGTAAGAATCATCTTGTCACTTTCCGTTAATATCATGGCTTGAATGACATTTACCATTTGGGCAATGTTAGCCATTTGAACACGATCATTGTGCTGGTGAAAAATATTAAAATGGGCTCCGGCCACAACAGCGTCCCTTATTGTATTTTGCTGGTATAGGAATCCAGGATTCGTACCAGGCTCCACATCATACCAAGCACCCCATTCGTCCACAATCATGCCAATCCGCTTATCCGGGTCATACTTATCCATAATCGTGCCATGTCTCGTAATGAGCTCATCCATATACATCGTTTTTTGCATGGTTACGTCCCATTCTGCTTCTGAAAAGTCAACAGCTTGCCCTTTGTTTTCAAAACCGCCTGGGTGTACATAATAATGAACACTTAATCCATCCATGAGATTAGCTGCTTTTTTCATCAAAACTTCTGTCCAGTTATAGTCATCTACATTTGGACCGCCTGCAATCCGGTAAATTTTGTTGTCCCCGTAGTTTCGGACGTAGGTCTGATAACGACGATATAAATCCGCATAATATTCTGGCGTCATATTACCACCACAGCCCCAATTTTCGTTTCCGACACCAAAATATTTCAGTTTCCACGGCTTTTCTTTCCCATTTTCCTTACGCCAATTGGCCATTGGAGATTCTCCGTCAAAGGTCATATATTCAACCCATTCAGACATTTCTTGTACGCTACCACTTCCGACATTGCCAGAGATATACGGCTCAGCGCCAAGCATTTCACATAGCATAAAAAATTCATGTGTACCAAAATGGTTGTTTTCTACAACTCCTCCCCAGTGAGTGTTTACCATACGTTTACGGTTTTCTCTAGGTCCGATTCCGTCTTTCCAGTGGTACTCGTCCGCAAAGCATCCTCCTGGCCAACGGAGAACAGGGATATCTAATTTTTTCAAGGCCTCTAGCACATCATTTCGTATTCCATTAGTATTTGGAATGGGAGATTCTTCTCCAACCCAGAGCCCTTCATATATTCCTCTACCTAAGTGCTCTGCAAAATGACCGTATATATTTTTATTAATCGTTCCTTTTTCAATATCTGCATTGATAATAACCTGATTTTTTTTCATTGTTTCACTCCTCTTTAGGTTGGAAATCTTTTAAACCCTCCCGTACTCTGATGTGAACACCAAAAAGACCCTAAGCTGCACGAACGGTTTTACGATCCATCTTATGAAAAACAGTCGAAGCAAGCCAGAACCAGATTAGGGAGGATATACTAAAAAAGAAAAACAGAATAATCGTCGGGTATTCAAGGGATAGATACATGACCGAAAACAGAGTGATACATATAGCCGAAGATATATGTATCTTCGTCAAACCGATAACAAGTGCATTTTTCACGTGCTGAATAACCCCACCGTGATAATGCGCCATCAGTGGGAAGGACCAAATTAAAACAAGAAAATAGAAAAAAACCGTAATGAAAAAGAAGAATGGGAATATGAAATGTACATCATTTGAGGTTTTTAACACTTGATAATTCATGTATAGAACAAAACCAACACTCGACATAATCCATCCCAATATGTTGGAAGAGAGAAACTCTTTCTTATAGTTCTCTTTCATCACTTCTCCAATGTTAATATCCCTTTCTCCCTTTAACCATTTTCTAACTACACTGAGTGAACCTACTGTCGCAGGAAAAACCCCTCCTACGACAAGGCCTCTCAGACAGAAAAAAATCCAGTAAAGGTTTAAAAGCGCCATTCTCGTTATCCATATTGCTACTCGATCTAACGATGTAATAAATCCATTTGCGTTCATCCCTATTCCCACCTTCACATAACTTTGAAGAGCTATTGCCAAATGTTGCTTAGCCCTTCACACCACCTGTTGTTAGTCCTGCAATGAAGAACTTCTGGAAGAAGATAAATAAAATGATGATTGGAATGATAGTTAAGACGGAACCTGCTATCAAAACATCATAATTGTTTCCGTACGGTGTTAATAGAGTTGCTAATCCAATCGGTAACGTAAACATATCATTGGAGCGTAGCACTAATAATGGCCATAAAAAGTTATTCCAGCTACCCAACCCTTGTAAGATAGCCATAGCGGCTAAAGACGGAGCCATTAAAGGAAGCATAATTTTAAAGAAGATCCCATATTCTGTACTTCCGTCTATACGTGCTGCATCCATTAGTTGCAGTGGAAGTCCGATCGCAAACTGTCGGAAGAAGAATACTGCAACAGGTGCAACTATCATTGGAAGAACCGCACCAAAATAACTATCGATGAGCTGAACATCAATCATTAATTGATAAAGCGGTAACATTAAGATTTCAAACGGAACCATCATGATTAATAAAACTAGTATAAAAAAGAAATTTCTTCCTTTAAAATCATAAACAGCTAATGCATATCCAACCATTGACGAGAAAAACAACGATAATACAATGGTTATCGCAGAGATTATTAAACTGTTCCCATACCAATCCCAATACTCAGAAGCCTGTGTAAATATATAGGTATAGTTATCCAGATTCATTGCACTAAAATCAATACTTAAGCTAATTCCATCTCTCATTAGATCCGAGGAAGGTCTAAAGGATGAAACAACTAGACTTATAAGTGGAAAAATCGTAATAAATGTTATAATCCCTACACCTAACGTTGCTAAAACAGTTAATAATCTCTTATTCTTTTTGGCTTTCATTAATTTTCACCTCTTTTAAAGGTACCTGTAGCTATTAAATAGATAATACTAACTAGGAATATAATCAGCATCAATATGACACCGATTGCAGATCCGAATCCAATATCATTCTGCCTGATACCTTCTTGATAAATATATCCGACTACAGATAAACCTATGTTTCCAGGGGATCCTGCTTCCCAGAACACAAAGCTTTCTTCAAACATTCTAAACCCATTAATAATGGTAATCGTACTCACAAAAATAATAATCGGTTTTAATTGCGGGATTGTTATATACTTAAGCTTCTGCCAGGCTGAAGCACCGTCTATATCCCCTGCTTCATACAGTTCATTTGGAACATTCTGTAAGGCTGCAAGAAAATATAAAATATTTACACCAATCCATCTCCAAGATGCTAAAATGACCATTAAGAAAATGGCAGTCCAAGGTGTAAATCTCCAGTTCATGGCATCAAAACCAAAAAACGAAATGATTTGGTTAGCTACTGCCGTGTCTTGTTCCCCAAACATCAATCGAAAGATCATACCACCAACAATCGTTGATGTTAAAGCAGGTAAGAAAAGGGAAGCGCGGAACAGTGTTTTAAATTTAACTAGTTTAGAATTTAAGAAGATAGCTAACATCATAGGAACAATTGTCAATATTAAAACCGTAAACACTACGTACCAAATGGTGTTCGAAAGTGCTTTATAAAAAGTTGGATTAAAAATCCGTTCATAATTATCTAATCCGATAAAGTTAACTTGTCCTGGTAGTACGCTTTGGAAGCTCATAATGATTCCTTGTACCATTGGGTACAAGGTTAATACTAAAAAGGATAGGATAAAGGGTGCTACAAATAGATATGGTACAACGTTTTTTGAATTTAAAAATTTATATACCTTATTTGGTTTCTTTCTAGGTTCCATGGAGCTAAATGTTGGTTTTTCTTTGGAGATTTGAGAATGATTCGTTAAAGGTTCCATATTCTTTCCTCCTCGACCTTCTATTATCTTAAAAATCATGGTTTCTAGTTTTAGCCATCATTCGTTACTTTTTTAAGCGAATAACATTCCAAGACGTTTTTGATAACCTCGCATCCAATACGCCGTCCTGTAGCGTAGACTCTCCATTATGATGTGGAGCAACTTTTTGTTCGTTCGCTGTGTTTATTGCTTTTAAATCGTCATTCTCTAAAACGATGTGTTCTACAAGACTATAGTCCTCAAAACTTCTTACATCTGCTTGAAGAGTAATACTTTCCTCTAAATGCTTGTTTACTAGAAAAATAGTCAGTTCTTCCGTTTCCTCGTTATATACGGAAGCGCTATCGATAAATGGCACATCCGTAAAGTCTTTACTATCATACTTAGGGGAAGAAAGAATAGGGTGAATAGCAACACCTCTTCCAAAAACAGATGCATGCATATATGGATAGAAAATTGTTTGCTTCCAGGAACGACCTTTATTTTCGGTCATTATTGGTGCAATTACATTAACAAGCTGGGCCATGCATGCCATCTTTACACGGTCAGCGTGGTTTAATAATGTAATTAACATACTTCCTACCAGTAATGCGTCTTCAAAATTGTACACATCTTCTAATTGTGGAGGTGCAACGGTCCATGGTTCAATTTCTTTATCCGCTTCATTGGAATGGTACCAGACATTCCATTCGTCAAAGCTGAGCATAATTGTTTTTTTGCTTCTATGTTTTGCTTTGATGTAGTCACAAGTAGAAGTTACCGTATGAATGAAGTGGTCCATATCCATATTTTTAGCTAGGTAATTAGCTGGGTCATTTGTTCTGTTTCCATAATATTGGTGGAGAGATATATAGTCGACTTGGTCATAAGCAATGTCTAGCACGGTAGCTTCATATTCTGGAAAGGTTGGCATTCCTGTATTCGAGCTCCCACATGCAACAAGCTCAATGCTCGGATCAACCAGTTTCATAGCTTTCCCTGTTTCTTGCGCAATCCTTCCGTATTCATACGCGGTTTTATGTCCTACTTGCCAAGGACCATCCATTTCATTTCCGAGACACCACGTTTTAATATGATGAGGTTGTTCATAGCCATGTGACTTTCGAAGTTCACTCCAGTAAGTTCCACCTGGATGATTCGTATATTCAATTAAATTTCTAGCCGCATCAATCCCTCTTGTTCCAAGGTTTACAGCCATCATCACTTCCGCATTCACTTTTTTAGCCCAATCCACGAACTCGTTCGTACCAACTTCATTCGTCTCTATCGTGCGCCATGCTAATTCAAGTCTTTTCGGACGATTTTCTTTCGGACCCACTCCGTCTTCCCAATTGTATGCAGAAACCATATTTCCACCTGGATAACGTACAATTGGCACTTGTAATTCTTTCACAAGGTTTATCACATCTTTACGAAAACCCTGTTCATCCGCTTCAGGGTGTTCTGGATCATAAATTCCACCATAAACAGCTCTTCCAAGGTGCTCTATAAACGATCCATAGATTCTCTCGTTTACTTTTCCGATTTTATTATTCTTATCCACCGTCAATGTTGCTTTTAACTGTTGTGTCACCTACACCTGCTCCTTTCTCTCCTGTTCATAACCTCTCATCCCTTTAAGATGATTTGAATGCGTTTTCAAATAGGTACAAAAAATTTATTCTGTTTCTTATCCAAATAAGTATCGATTATTAAAATTTGTACGTATAACTTTTCGTTAGTTAAAGTATAACTTCAGCCATTTTTAATTTCAACATAAATTACGAAATTTTAAGGATTTTCACAAGATAATGAAATAGAAGCAAGCTTTCACAACCTGCTTCTATTTCAACCATACTTTCCCTCTTACTTCTCCATTTCAGATCTCACTGTCTCCGCAGCCTGTTTCAGCGCCTCTTCAGGGGTCATAGATTGTTGTCTTAATACGCTTTCCGCTACATTGGTATTGTATTCGGTTACAATATCCGGTGTATGTTGTGTTACATTCAATGGGTTAATTTCATCTTTGATTTCTAACAGTACATCAAAAATATTGTCTCCAAAATAATCATAATACTTGTTGTCTTCTCTTACCGCTTCACTTTCCCAAGTATCCCAACGTGGAGGGTCAAAGCCAAGCACAGTCCAAAGTTTCTTGCTTCCTTCCTCGGAAAGCTTCGTATATGCAAGGAACTCTTTAGCTAGATCCGTATTCTCGGATTGATTTGTAACAACCGTACCGGTGCCACCCATACCAGCAGAACGATTTCCTCCTTCTTCCCATGCAGGCATTGGACGAATCGCAATCTTACCTTTTAGATCTGGCATATTGTCAAGGAATCTTCCCATGTACCAAATAGGTGCTAAAATAGAAGCAGCTTTTCCTTCACTGAAATATCCATAAAACTCCTCTGATTGGTTCATTCCACCTGGCGTCAATTCTGCAATCTTATCTTTATAAATTACATCACTTAAAAATTGCAGTGTATCAATATGCGTTTGGCTATCCACAATTAATTTTCCATTTTCATCAAACATATCCGTACCTTTTTGTGAAATCATTGGCCAGTAGTCCATCAACCAGTCCGTTGTACCAACATTCCACATAACAGAATCCGTCTTTTCCACGACTTTTTTACCTGCTGCTACAAAGTCATCCCACGTCTTAATGGAATCAATGTCAACGCCAGCTTTATCCATCACCTCTGTATTATAGTACATGACAGTGGAACCTACGTGCGTCGGGATGCCGTAATAGTTTCCGTCTTTTGCATAGATTTCAAAACGTGATGAAACAGCTTTATCTAGAATCGGCTCTACATATTCATTCATAGGTTCTAATTGAGGCTCCCCTTGCAAATAGTTCGCAAAACGACCTAATTCAATATCTACAATATCAGGAGCACTTTCTCCAGATTGAAGAGATAGCAAGAGGTTGTTGTGCATTTGATCAAAAGGATAAGCCTCCGCTACTAGTTTAATAGGTCGATCAGGATTCTCTTCATTCCAACGCTTCGCGGAATCCTCGAATAAATCTACGTGTTGACCAGCAAAGGTCCAAAACGTTAACTCGGTAGCATTCTCGATGTCATCGCCTACTACTGTCGTTTCATCAGCAGTTGTTTCTTCAGAATCTCCACCACCACAAGCCATTAATGCTATAGACATCAACGAAAACAAAAATAATATTAAAAATTTCTTCAACATACTAACCCCCATATAATAATTTTTAAGCGCTTTCAAATGATCGTAATTCTTGGAGTCGGAAATACAACCACCTCCTTAATGCTAAATCCATACTCGTTCGAACAAAACTAACGAAAAATTATACGTATAAATAACCTAGTAATCTTTTATACTCCATTCTATCATTTTATCCTCTAAAGGGCCCTATGGGCCCTATCACAGAGCCCTCATTACCAGGACACCCTTTTGTAGAAACCGCCTTATTTTTTCCAAGCAACTTCGTTCCACTTTAATTCATTTCTAAAACGTCTTACATTCGTGTCTGCATCAATGACCACACATTCAATCTGTGCCATATCCGCAAAATCATAAAGCTGATCTGTTGTCACATCGAAAGAAAAAACAGTATGGTGTGCACCTCCGGCATATATCCAAGCCTCAGCTGATTCAGCTAGCGAAGGTTCTGGTTTCCAGAGTACTTTTGCAACTGGTAGATTCGGCGTCTCCACTACTGGTTGTTCAGCCTTCACCTCATTAATAACAAGACGATAACGACCTCCCAATTCTACAAGCGAGGCCACAACAGCATCTCCACCACGACCATCAAACACAAGACGAGCCGGATCTTCCCTGTCCCCCATTGTAAGAGGATTAACAACTACTTTCGGTTTTGTAGCAGCTATTGTCGGGCAAATTTCTAACATATGAGACCCAAGAATCATTTCATTTCCTTGTTCTAAGTGATAGGTATAATCCTCCATAAAGGATGTACCTTTATTGTTCGCTATCACTTTCATTATCCGTAACAAAGCCGCTGTTCTCCAGTCGCCCTCTCCTGCAAATCCGTATCCCTCAGCCATCAGTCTCTGGGCAGCAAGACCTGGTAACTGCTTCAAACCATGCAAGTCTTCAAAATTGGTCGTAAACGCATTATAATTACCCTTCATTAAAAACGCTTTTAATCCTAACTCTAATCTAGCTTGTTCTTTTATAGAGTCTTGAACTTTCCCAGGTTGGCTCGCCTCTTTTGGAAAATTGTATAATTGACGATATTCCTGATATAATTGCTCAACGTCTTCTTCCGGAATCGTGTTCATCACTTCCACCAAGTCACCAACACCATAGTAATCTACAACCCAGCCAAACTTAATTTGCGCCTCTATTTTATCTCCATCTGTTACAGCTACATTCCGCATATTATCTCCGAATCTAGCAACTCGAATGTTTTTACCTTCCGTAAAGGCAACTGCAGTCTGCATCCAACTAGTCATTTTGTCCACTACTTCTTTACTTTCCCAATACCCAACAACTACCTTTCGTGGGACATTTAGACGAGACACCATAAAGCCGTATTCCCGATCTCCATGTGCGGACTGGTTTAGATTCATAAAATCCATGTCTATCGTATCCCACGGAATACTCTGATTAAATTGAGTATGCAAATGAAGTAATGGCTTCTTTAAAGCTTCCAATCCTGAAATCCAAAGCTTTGCTGGTGAAAAAGTATGCATCCATGTAACGACTCCAGCACAATTTTCATCACGATTTGCTTCCATGATTAAGTGGTGAATGTCTGACGATGTAGTTACAACAGCTTTAAATTGGATCGTATATGGAAGTTTACCAGTATTATTTAATCCTTCTACCATATCTACAGAATGCCTTTCTACTTCTTGCAACGCTTCCTCTCCATAAAGATGCTGACTCCCTGTAACAAACCAAAATTCATATGGTCTAACCTCTAGCATGCTTTTTCCTCCTTAGTTTGCCAAGACCGTTTCGTTTGCGTGTGGTCTAATTGCTTTTAATCGCTTCATCACATTATTTTCTCCGCGACCAAAGTAGTCATGAAGTCTAGAATATTCTTCGTATAATTGTTCATAAATTTCTACATGTTCAGGAATAGGTTGAAACACTTCCTCTTTCACGCGCGCCATATTTTCTGCTGCTTGAAGTACCGTGTCATAGCCGCCTTGATTGGCTCCAGCAGCCACCGCAGCAAACATCGCTGCACCTAGTGCCGGAGTTTGCTTAGAATCCGCAATTCTTATCGTCCGATTTGTTACATCTGCATATATTTGCATGAGCAGCTTGTTTTTCTGTGGCAATCCCCCACACGCATACAACTCATCCACTGCAACTCCGTTTTGATGAAAGGCATCTACAATTTTTCGTGTACCGAAGGCCGTCGCTTCTAATAAAGCTCTATATATTTCTTCCGGTTTTGTTTGTAAGGTCATACCAACCATCAAGCCACTTAAGCTTGTATCCACCAACACAGAACGATTTCCATTCCACCAATCTAGAGCCAGAAGACCAATTTCTCCAGGTGCGTATTCCGCTGCTCGTGACTCTAACAATTGATGGACATTTAAGCCCTCTTTCTTTGCTTCATCCTTGATATATGTCGGTACTGCCTGATCTACATACCATGCAAAAATATCTCCTACAGCAGACTGTCCTGCTTCATAGCCATAAAACCCTGGGATAATCCCATCTTCCACGACTCCACACATACCTTCTACTTGTCGTTCTTCTTCCCCTAGCACCATGTGGCAAATGGATGTCCCCATTGCCATAACCATTTTCCCCGGAGAAACAACCCCCATAGCCGGTACCGCAGCGTGCGCATCTACATTTCCAACCGCAACTGCAATTCCAGGTCTTAACCCTATTGCATCCGCCATTTTTTTCGTCAATTCACCAGCTTTTGATCCAAGTGGCAAAATCTCTCCCCGCAGCTTTGTCTCCGTTAGATCTTCCAAACGCGAATCCAGCGCTCTAAAAAATTCCTGGCTCGGATATCCATCTCGCTTATGCCAGATTGATTTATAACCCGCTGTACAACTGTTGCGTACAAGATTTCCTGACAGTTGTGCAATCACCCAATCCGTTGCTTCCACGAATTTATCTGTCCGCTCATAAACCTCTGGAGCTTCCTCAAGGATTTGCCAAATTTTTGCAATCATCCATTCAGATGAGATCCTTCCACCATACCGAGGTAAAAATGCTTCGCCACGTTTTTCTGCTATTTCATTTAACGAATCTGCTTTATATTGTGCTGCATGGTGCTTCCATAGCTTTGTCCAGCTATGTGGGTTATCCCTCCACTCCGAGTGAAAGGATAACGGTACTCCTTCTTCATCAACTGGAAGCATCGTGCATGCTGTAAAATCTATTCCAATTCCAATAATGTCTTCGTTCGAAATACCTGTTTCTTGTAACACTGCTGGAACGGATGTCTTAAGCACCTCCAAATAATCTCCTGGGTGCTGCAGTGCCCATTCATAACCAAGCTGAATCTCTGAATCTGGTAATTTCTCATCTATTACTCCGTGCCGATACGGGGTAACATGGTCGGCAATTTCTCTTCCATCTTTCAAAGACACCAGCACCGCTCTCCCAGATTCCGTTCCATAGTCAACGCCAATCGTGTATTTTTCTTTCATTCGTTGTAGAGCCTCCTTTATTTTTGACCGTAGTAGGCATTTTTCCCGTGTTTACGAAGATAATGTTTATCTAAAAGTACACGATCCATTGGCGAGATATCAGGATTAATGAGGTATGTCCTCCACGCCATCTTGGCCACTTCCTCTAAAACAACGGCATTATGAATCGCTTCATTAGGATTCTTTCCCCAAGTGAATGGCGCATGACTATGAACCAACGCGCCTGGTACCTCCAGCGGATGAATGTCATTTGTTTCAAAGGTTTCTACAATGACATTCCCTGTTTCTAGTTCATACTCTCCATTAATCTCTTCATCTGTCATTCGACGTGTACAAGGAATAGTGCCATAAAAATAATCTCCTTGGGTAGTTCCTAAACAGGGTATAGATTTACCTGCTTGCGCAAAGCTTGTAGCCCACGAGGAATGCGTATGAACGACTCCGCCTATATCAGGAAAATTTTTATATAGAACGATATGGGTTGGGGTATCGGAGGAAGGGTTTAAATCTCCTTCCACAACATTTCCGTCTAGATCTACGACTACTAGATCCTTCAAGGTTAATTTTTCGTAAGGAATGCCACTTGGTTTAATCACTACCAATTCTAGTTCTTTACTAAAACCGCTTACATTCCCCCAAGTAAAAGTTACAAGTCCATAATGCGGAAGAGCTCGGTTCGCTTCCAAAACTTGTTGTTTCAAGTTATCCAACAATTAAAAATCAACACCTTCCCACAACAAATTTTATACGTATGTTTTGGTATGTAATTCTATAATATTATTAATTGTACGTACAATCAAGTGGTTTTTAATAAAAAATAAAGCGTTTTCAAAAAAATTCAGGGAGTCCTATACTCTCTTTTTTCGCTTTAATATGTCACCATTTATTATGTTGTATGCACAAATTCACATTTATATGTACGTAACCCTTACCTCATATTTGCTTAATAGTTAAAGAGTTTGTTAGCTATGTTCTCTATTCTCCAAGGGTATTCAGTAACCAAAGTGACATTTAATTATTTGTTAATAAATCACAATCAAAATACTTATAATATGATTTTTGTACGCATGTTTAATATGAATATGATAAAATGAGGACAACCCTTCATCATGCAAATTGGGTAGATAATGTACGTTTCACATACACATGTTAAAAAGATAAATGTTTTTACATAAAGGAAGGATTACATGGCACCAAAATACGAGCGAATAAAATCCGAAATCACCTCATGGATATTAGGAGGGCGAATTGAAAGTAATCAGAAAATCCCTACTGAAACAGAACTAATGAATCAGTTTGATGTCAGTCGCCACACGGTTAGGAGGGCGATTAGTGACTTAATTTCTTCAGGATTTCTATACAGTGTCCAGGGTGGGGGGACCTTTGTTGCAGATCCGAATGAGCGTGGAAATAAATCAGGACAAAAAACAATCGGAGTCATGATTACTACTATATCTGGTTATATCTTTCCGACTATCATTTCTGGAATCGAGTCGACCTTATCAGAAGCTGGTTACTCCTTACTCCTAACAAATACGAATAATACAACAATGAAGGAAAAACAAGGGCTAGAAAATTTATTGCTTCATGCTATAGACGGTTTAATCATTGAGCCAACGAAAAGCGCATTACAAAGTCCTAACATTGGTTACTATTTAAATCTCGAAAAGAATAAAATTCCATACTTATTTATTCATGCATCCTACGATGGTTTAGATGCTCCCTGTTTTGAATTAGACGATTACAAAGCAGGATACTTAGCTACCAACCATTTAATTGAATTAAATCATCAGTCTATTTTGGGGATTTTTAAAACGGATGATAAACAAGGTGTAAAAAGACTAAACGGATTCATTCAGGCCCATCGAGAGCAAGGAATCTTTCCTAATCCTCATATGATTCTTACGTATAATTCAGAAGAGGAGGAGAATTCTTTACTGAGCAAAATACAAGATGTCTTACATAGCGGCGTGGAAAAACCGACTGCCATCGTCTGTTATAATGACGAAATCGCCTTAAGCACTCTCAGTATCTTAAGGGAATTAGATTTAAAAGTACCGGACGATATATCATTAGTTGGAATCGATGATTCCTCATTAGCTGTGCTTTCCGAAGTTAAGCTAACAACCGTCGCTCATCCGAAAGAAGAGATGGGAAAAGTAGCAGCAGAAGCAATGATTAACCTAGTAGAAAAAAGGAATCCCGAGATTGAAAAACGGATTTTTGAACCTCAATTAATCGTGAGGAACTCAACGAAAAGAAGAGCATGACATTACAAAATTCGTTGTGCTTCCTATAAAAAAGAGGAACTGTCCCGCAATGACAGTTCCTCTTTTTCCCTTACATTACGTCCATTTCGGCATATTTAACACGGCAACTCCAAGAATAATAGCCGTAATACCCACAAGCGTCTGCAATGAAAAGCCTTCCTTCCAATATAAAACTCCAATTATAAACGTTAAGGCTGTACCGACACCTGCCCAAATGGCATACGTAATGCCCATGGGTAATTCTTTCAAGGTTAACGATAGTAAGAAAAAAGAAACTCCATATCCAGTAAACGCCCCTATAGAAGGAAGTAATTTGGAAAAGCCATCCGACATCTTTAACATAGAATTCCCAATAATCTCTGTCACTATTGCGATTAAAAGGTAAAGGTAAGCCATATATTAATCCTCCATTCATAAAAAACGAATAAACTATTTTTGTTTTCACAGTTTCCGGTTGCAAAAATATAAAAGATGAATAAGCTCTCATCTTTTATTATCCGGAATCATGCCATATAGCACTAAATCTACAATTTCGGTTAACGCTTGATTTACCGTAATATTATTTTTATAGAAAAAGCTTTGATCAAAGGTCGTATCAAACGCTTCTCTTAATAACCTCATAATAATCACAACGGAATACGTTTGTACAACTTCACCATGATTCATCGCTTCTTTTAGTAACTCTTCTATATCTAGCCAATCTTCTTCTACAGAATCATTTATCTTTTGCCACTGCTCTGGGTAGTACCGTTTCAAGCCTTCTAATACTGGGCGATCATAGATTTGATAATACTCTGGTAAAACAACCATTAGCTGTTTAATCTTCTCGATAAATGTAAGCGACAGATTGTCCATAATTTCATTTGTTTTTTGATCCGTTTCTACAAGGACTTGGTCAATAACGGTTTGGATGATTTCTTCCTTTGATACAAAATGCTCATATATAGTTTTTTTACTAATACCTAATCGTTTCGTAACATCATCAACGGTAAAACGCATTCCGCTTTCTTGTATTTCTTCAACAACAGCACGTAGTATCTTCTCTTTCATTATAATATCCTTTCATAAAAACAAAATAAACTAATAAAGTTTATATGGTTTCCTTCATTTTAACTTTCTTATACTATTCTGTCAATAACTGAGCATGTCCATGAAATGTATGAGCCATCTCTTTTGCTACTGCTTCAATCATGGATACATTCCAATCAGCCCTTCGGTTACGTGCAATCTCTAGCCACAGCCTACTCTGCATTGGCCAATAAGTAATCTCTAAAACTCCTTTTTCCCCTTCCTTTTTTATATGCCAATGATAAGAACCCTTTTTAGACAATAGAGTGGTTTTACTCGAGAGGATGAGGTGATATTTCCTAATCACTTGCTCTATTTCTTCTACCACTATCTCCTCGTCCAATGGTCGTACATGCTCCAGCCTGCTATTAACAATCTCGTATTTCATTCCCAGTACCCTCCACATTCGAACGATTTCTTTTCATCCTTTGTTGCAACCTTTTTCCTTATTATATAGTAAAAAAACTGCCGTTCTCTTTAACGACAGTTTTCTAGTATCAATCTTCTCCAATAATTTTTACTTCTCGTACTAAATCAACACCGAACTTCTCTTTTACTGTTTTTTGCACCATCTCTATTACTGCGATATATTCTGTGGCTGTGGCATTGCTTTTATTGACAATAAATCCAGCATGCTTCGTTGAGACTTCCGCCCCACCAATGCCTTTTCCTTGGAGCTCACTATCTTGAATCAATTTACCCGCAAAATAACCAGGTGGACGCTTAAACACACTTCCACAAGAAGGATATTCAAGCGGTTGCTTGGATTCGCGTTTGAACGTCAAATCCTCCATAATCGCTTTTATTTCTTCATAATTCCCTGGTGACAGTGCGAAATGTGCTTCCAAAACAATAAGTCCGCGGTCTGGGATATTGCTTGAGCGGTAGCCTAAATCAAGATCATCCGCATTCAATTTTAGAATATTTCCCTTACGGTCCACCACAATGGCATATTTAAGAACATCCTTAATCTCTCCCCCATAAGCACCTGCATTCATAAACAAAGCACCACCAACAGTACCGGGAATTCCACATGCAAATTCTAATCCTTTTAATTTTTTCGCTAAAGCAAAACGAGACACCTCGATAATCGCCGCACCACTTTGTGCGATTACGGTTTCGTTTTCTTCCTTAATATTAGTCAGTCGTTTTAGGGTTAATACAATCCCTCGTATTCCACCATCTTTTACAATCAAATTAGACCCATTTCCTAAGAGAGTAAACGGAATATGCTCTTCATTTGAAAGCTTTACAATTCGCTGCACTTGGTCGTATGTTTCCGGAGTGACAAGGAAGTCTGCTTTTCCACCAAGCTTCGTATAAGTGTGGTTTCGTAATTCTTCATTTACCAGCACATTCTCTTTTGACGCGACTTGAACTAACTTTTCATAAATATCCTGATGATTGATCATTGCGACCATTCCTTTAATCATTATCTTTTTGCAAAACACTACTTCAAAAGTATAGCAGGCTGACGAGCAGAACCGCAACAATGTTCATGTATATCACCCTTTTCTGTTATATGCCAATTGTGAATTTTTTGTGTCCATCTTCCAATTAGTGGATAGGTAACCTTCAAGTTACTATTGATGTATAGCAGGCTATTACTCTATAATTTTACTTTGTACACTTAATTTCTAGGTAAAAATTATCATTTTCATATCATGAAATCTATGCTATATTTATATACTAGTTTACAGATTCTTCATATTGGATTTACAAACTTTACTAAATTAATATACTTGGCTATCCCTGAATGTAGGAAGCTAACTAACGTAATGAAAAAGAAAGAAGGGAAAACAATGAAGAAACTTTTATCTTTTAAATTGGGTTTTTTCTTTTTGACTATCGCATTTATTTGGTTAAAAACATATATGGCTTATACATTTGAATTTAATCTTGGTGTGGAAGGATCCATGCAGGAATTTCTTCTACTTATTAATCCACTGAGCTCTGCCATCGTATTTCTTGGCTTAACACTTTGGATGAAGGGTCGCAAAGCTGCAATTTGGATGATTATTGTTAACTTAATCATGACCATTGTACTCATTGCGGACGTCCTATACTATCGATTCTTTGATGATTTCCTAACGATTGCAACACTTAGTCAGTCTAGTAACATCGGAGAAATGAAGGAAGGCGTATATGGTATCCTCAACTGGACCGATATTCTATATTTCGTCGATTTAGTTGTGTTGAGCTACATTGTAGTAAAGCGTCCTGAACTTAAGAACTTCCAATTACGTAAATGGGTTTCTCCATTAGTAGTGATTGCTGGGACTGGACTTTTCTTCATCAACCTTACTTTAGCAAATGAGGATCGTCCTGAGCTTTTACAAAGAACGTTTGACCGTAACTACATTGTGAAATATTTAGGGTTGTACAACTACACTATTTATGATGGCATCCAAACTGCTCAAATTGAAGCGCAAAAAGCATATGCAAGTAGTGATGATTTGACACAGATTTCAAACTACACAACATCGCATTACGCTGAACCGAATGAAAAATACTTTGGAATTGCCGAAGGAAAGAACATTATTAAGATTCACCTAGAAAGCTTCCAAACATTCTTAATTGATTACAAGTTAAACGGAGAAGAAGTAACTCCATTTTTAAACAAGCTTGCACATGGACAAGAAAACATGATTTACTTTGATAATTTCTTCCATCACACTGGACAAGGTAAAACGTCCGATGCGGAATTAACTACTGATAATAGTCTGTACGGTCTCCCAGAAGGTGCTGCGTTCATGACAAAGGGATTAAACACCTATCAATCACTAGCAGAAATTCTAGACCAAAATAAAGACTATACAAGTGCTGTATTCCATGCTGATGAGAAAACATTCTGGAACAGAAACCAAATTTACAAACGAATTGGCTATGATTATTTCTTCCATGATAAGTTTTATGATGTGACAGAAGAAAATTCTGAGAATCTTGGCTTAAAGGATAAAGAGTTCTTTGAACAGTCTGTTCCTTTGTTACAGCAATTAGAACAACCATTTTATGCACATCTAATGACTATGACGCATCATTACCCCTTTACATTAGATGAAGAGGATGCAACAATTGCAAAAGCTACCACAGGGGACAACACAGTAGATAACTACTTCCAAACTGCTCGTTACCTGGATGAAGCGGTAGAACAATTATTTAATGATTTAAAAGCAAGTGGGCTTTATGAGGATACAGTTGTGGTTATTTACGGAGATCATAACGGGATATCCACAAACCACAACCGTGCAATGGAAGAAATTCTAGGGAAAGAAATTACACCATTCCAAAACGCACAGAACCAACGTGTGCCGTTGCTTATGCACATCCCTGGTGTAGAAGGTGGAGTAAATCATACGTACGGTGGACAAATTGACTTAATGCCGACACTTCTTCACCTACAAGGAATTGATAACCGTAAGCTAATCAACTTCGGAACGGATTTATTTTCCGAGGAACACGATCAAACGGTAGCATTTAGAGATGGTGGGTTTGTTTCACCTAAATACACCTTTGTAAATGATAAGGTGTACGATACACAAACCGGTGAAGTGATCGAAAAAGATGATACAGAAGAAATCCAAAAGCTAAAACGTAACGTGATACAACAACTTCAACTTTCTGATGAGGTACTTTACAAGGATTTATTAAGATTCCATGACTTGGAGAACTTCAAAAAAGTAGATCCTTCAGATTACGAGTACACCGTTGAAGCATTTGAAGACAAGAAATAAAAAGGAAGTACAGCGGATGCTGTACTTCCTTTTTTTATATGATCGTTGCTCCCAATGTTTTTTCAAAATGGCGAAGTGCCCATTCATGGCCAGGTTGATCGAAGCTAGCTACTGCATCCTGGTACACAACAATCTTAAAGCCTTTATTATAAGCATCTACAGCTGTGTGGAGTACACAAATATCCGTACATACCCCTACTAAATGAACTTCCTCAATGCCACGTTCACGGAGCTTTATTTCTAGCTCTGTGCCTGCAAACGCACTATACCGAGTTTTATCAAAGTAAAAAACATAGTCTTCATTTTTGATTTCTTCATAGGTTTGAGCAAGCTCCCCATATAAATCTCGTCCTGCTGTTCCTTTAATATTATGTGGTGGGAATAGAGTCGTCTCTGGATGAAACGTATCCGCCTCATCATGTCCGTCTATGGCGAACACAACGACATCTTTTTCATTCACAAATTTCTTGGTCAGTTCTACAATTCTTCCTTCAATCGCTTGACCTGGCTTTCCACATGTTAACCTACCATCATCTGCAACAAAATCATACGTATAGTCGATATTTATTAATGCTTTATTCCCCATATAATCCCTCTTTTCCTCATTTTAAGATGGTCGTAATCCGTCTATGATTAATTTTACCACGTTCTCTACTTCCTGTTCATCATTCCAGTCACGGTCCGGAAAAACCAAATATCTCGTAACGATAAAACCTAGTACATTCGTAATAATGAATCTCAGCAATGTTTCGTCTGGCAAATCTTTTACCACGTTTTGTTTCCGACACACATCTAGTAGATTCTTTACTCTTGGGAGTACATACGTATGTGCTGCTGCGCCTAATATTTCTTTAATCTCATCATGAAAGGCAATCTCTTGAAGAAGAATTTTTACTAACGGCAAGTTGTCTTCCACAAACTCCATTCTATTTTTTATAAACGTTCTAAGCATAGAATCCAAGCTTTGAAATTCTTGATCAAAAATCTTGCTCGCCATATCTGAAGCAAAAATAGGGAAAGCTAACTTCATCACTCCAGGTTTTACGATTGCTAAGAGCAATTCCTTTTTTGATGGATAGTGACGGAATATTGTCCCTTCTGCAACACTCGCAGCTTTGGCTATTTCACTTGTAGACGTTGCAAAGTAGCCTTTTTTCGCAAACATTTCAATCGCCGCTATAAGAATACGGGCTTGCTTTTCTGTTAGCTTCTTGTCGTCATCATGTTGCTGAAGTAGTTGCTGAATATAACGTTCATCCATCTTAGTTCCTCATTTCACTGGTTTTTATATATTCTTAGTGTAACAAGATTTAACAGGAAACATAAGAGAGAAAAAACGAATAAGATTAAAACATCCATATAAACGGAGCTTATAGGATCTCCTTTTATCATTATTTCCGTTAAGGCATTTGCTCCATAATGGATTGGCATAACCTTTTCCAACCATTCTAACCAGTTAGGGAGATGCTCCAATGAAAACATACCAGAGAAGAAGGCTTGTGGTACAACGACAATCGGTATAAATTGCATCATTTGAAATTCATTCTTTGCAAAGCTGGAAAGTAAGGTGCCTAGCGTGAGTGCACTTAGTGCTAGCAAGAGAGTAATTAAGACAACCGAGAAGATGGAGCCTTCCATCGGAATATCTAATATAAATACTGCAAAGCAGACAACTAGAATGGATTGAATAATGGCAAACAACCCGAACCCTATAATGTAACCACTAATGACCTCCCATCCTTTAATCGGCATGGCTAATATTCGATCTAATGTCCCCTGAGACTTCTCTCTAAGAAAAGAAATACCACCGACTAAGAAGACAAAAAAGAATGCGAAGAATCCGATTAATACAGGTCCTACTGCATCGAAGGTGGTGGATGCTATTTGATCGTACAAGTAATTAATTTCGAATTGAAAACCTTTATTCCCCTTCGTTTGGAGTCCCTTTTGTATCGAAATTAAAACTGCTTTGCTAGTAGATGGATTACTATCATCGACCGTTATGGTTACCTGTTGTCCAGCTATATGGAGAATACCATCTATCTCTTCGTCCTTTAAATCATCCTTGGGATTTTCTAATTGGAATACTTCTATATCTTGCCCCTCTAAAGTTTCTGTAAGAGCATCTGGTACTCCAATCGTTGCTATTTTTAGCTTTCCTTGATCCTGGTCTAATACAAGCCATGTTAATGTCACTATTAATACAGGTGCAAAAAGCATTAAAGCTAGCGATCTTTTGTCTCTTCGGAACTGGCGTAAGATTCTAATGACAATTGCAGCAATCCTCATCGCCCCATCCCTCCATGAGTTAGGAATACTTCTTCAATAGAGCCAACATTAGCTTGTTCCATTAATTGTTCAGGAGAACCGTTTCCAATAATCATTCCATCTCGAAGAAGTCCAAGTACATCACACTTCTCCGCTTCATCCATCACATGTGTTGTGACGATAATTAATGTTCCTCGTTCTTTTAGTTGCTTAAACTGCCTCCAAATTTCTTTACGAAGTAATGGATCAATCCCAACAGTTGGCTCATCTAGAATTAGGATACTGGGGTGGTGTAATAAACTAGCCGCAAGCGATAGCCTACGCTTCATTCCACCGGAGAAGGCTTGAACAGGTTTATCCCTATGCTCGAGTAAATCTACTTCCTTCAATCGCTTCTCTATTTCTTCTTGTCGTGCCTTTCCTTTTACACCATAAATTGCTGCAAAGAACTCTAGATTCTCTTTTGCCGTTAGTTCACCATATAAAGCATCCGATTGAGCCATATAACCAATTTGTTGTTTTGAAGGTTCATAAGGCATTTCTCTTCCTTGAATGACTACTTTACCTCCACTTGGCTTTATCATTCCAATAATCGTTTTTATTAGTGTTGTTTTACCAGAGCCTGATGGACCAATCAAGCCAAATATCTGTCCTGATTTCATTTTTAAGTTAATATCTTTTAGGATTTGTTTCTTACCAAAACTATGAGAAACGTGATCTAAGCAAATCATTTGATCCATATCCAAACATCCCTTCTTTAAGATAGTGAGTGATTACTCACTTTTAAGATAGCATATTGATAATCGTAAGTAAATATATAAGTCGAAGAAGGGAGGAGCAAAAAGCTGATATCCGGCTTGTAATCGCCGATAAAAAAATTTTCGCTGATATCAAGAAATTTTCGCTGAAATATAAAAATAATCGCTGATAACAAAAAAATTCCGCCGTTATCTAATTCGTTCACAAGAATAAAAAAACCAACCGAAGGGCCATACAGCCTTTCGATTGGTTCTCAACTATTAGCCCATTAAAGCTACCATCAGCGCTTTTTGAGCATGAAGACGGTTCTCCGCTTCTTGAAAAACAACAGAGTGCTTTCCGTCAATAATGGATGCTGTTACTTCCTCTCCACGATGAGCTGGCAAGCAGTGCATAAACGTATAATCCGAATGAGCATGTGCAACAAGATAATCGTTTACCTGGAAGTTAGCAAATATTTCTTCTCTAGCCTTCTGTTCCTCTTCCTGCCCCATACTAGCCCACACATCGGTGTAGATGACATCCGCATTCGCAACTGCTTCCACCGGATCATTGGTTACAACTACGGAGGATTGATTAGCGAGATCAACTGCCTTTTTCGTAATTGCTTCATCTGGTTCAAAGCCTTTCGGGGAAGCAACAGAAATGTCCATCCCCATAATGGCAGACCCTATCATTAAAGAATGGGCCATGTTATTCCCATCTCCGATGTAAGCAATTTTTACACCTTTTAAAGATCCTTTTGTCTCTTGAATCGTCAGCATATCAGCCAGGACTTGGCACGGATGATAGTCATCGGTTAAGCCATTAATAACTGGGATTGTGGCATTTTCCGCTAGCTGTTCGACTAAGCTCTGCGAATACGTCCGAATCATGATGCCATCCAAATAACCTGAAAGCACTTTTGCCGTGTCGGCAACTGGTTCTCCTCTTCCAATCTGCAAGTCTTTAGAGCTAAGAAACAGTCCTGTTCCCCCTAGTTGATAAATTCCTGCTTCAAAGGATACACGTGTTCTCGTAGATGACTTTTCAAAAATCATACCAAGTGTTTTTCCTTTTAATGGTTGCTCCTCTCGCCCTAGCTTTCTTTGTTTTTTTAGATGTTGTGCTAGATTTAACATGAAGTTTAACTCAGCTTTAGAAAAATCGGCTAGTGTTAAGAAGTCACGACCGTTTAGCTTAGGTTGGTAATCTAATTCTTTCACACTACTTAACATTTTAGAACACGCTCCTTTTTGTTCAGGTCCTTACTCACAAAATCATGGATAGCCAAAGGGGATTCATAGCTTCCCACCGTTGCCTCCAAATAGAAGGCTAATGTTTCTTTGGACGTAAAACAAATGGCATCCATCTTCGCAGCAGCTTCCCGAATATTGACATCTAACGTTGAGCCGTTAGATGTATTACAAACCACTGTACAATCATCGTCTAATATAGCTTGAACGGCCTCTTGTTCGCTTAATTCCTGTACCGTAATCCCTGCAGCAGTTAACCTTTTCGCTGTTAACGAGGTTGCCATTATATGAGCCTTTATTTTTTGTAACGATTCACCTATGCTCTCAATATCTTGTAAATCCTCTTCCGAGAAGGAAAGGAGCATCGTTTCCTTTTCCCCTAAAGGAATTAGGCTTCTCTCTTTCCAGCCGAACGCCTTCACCATAGCAGCTTCTACGGTTGAACCTATTCCAATGGCTTCGCCAGTTGATTTCATTTCAGGGCCTAAGAAAGGATCCACTCCAGGTAATTTGCTCGTAGAGAATACTGGAATTTTAACCGCAACTTGAGAACCTGGTTTATGAAGTCCTAGATACCAGTCCATTTCCTCTAGTGCTTCACCCATTTGTACACGGGTCGCCAAGTCAATTAAAGGAACACCGGTTACTTTTGTCGCGATTGGCACAGTTCTAGACGCCCGCGGGTTCACCTCCAACACAAATACTTCTTGGCGATCCTCACTTAAAACAAATTGAATATTCATCATGCCTTTAGCCTCTAACTCAGATGAAATCTTTTGAGCATACTCGATAATCGTTTGTTTATGAGATTCCGTAAGATGTGCAGAAGGAAAAATCGCCATACTGTCTCCAGAGTGAATACCTGCTTTTTCAACATGCTCGAAGATGCCAGGTATTAATATATCCTTTCCATCGCAAACCACATCGACCTCTGCTTCATACCCTTTCACAAAGCGATCGATAAGCAAGGGAAAAAGCTTGTCGGTTGAATCCTGTTCAACCTTCTTCAAATAGGCAAGTAGCTCCGTTTTGGAATGGATAATAACCATCCCCTTTCCTCCAATAACATAAGAAGGGCGCAAAAGAATCGGATACCCTATTTCCTCTGCTACCTCTTGAGCATCCTTAAAGCTTGTTACGGTTGCCCCTGGGATGTGCGGGATTCCTAACTTTTGAAGCATGTGATAAAATTTCTCACGGTCTTCCGTACGGTCGATAGACTCTAAAGAGGTACCTAGCACTTTTACTCCAGCCTGATGAAGCTGTTCTGCCAAATTAATCGCGGTTTGCCCACCAAACTGAACCAGTACGCCTTCAGCCTGTTCTCGTTCTATGACATGAAGGACATCTTCTATTGTTAGCGGCTCAAAATATAAATGATCTGCCGTATTATAATCAGTACTTACTGTTTCTGGGTTGTTATTTACCACTATGGAACCAAAGCCTTGTTCCTTTAATGACATAGCCGCTTGCACAGAGCAGTAATCAAACTCTACACCTTGCCCAATCCGAATGGGACCAGAGCCTAATACAAGTACTCGCTTCTCTTTTTGTAATTCTTCAACCTCATCAAATTCGTTCCAAGACCCATAATAATATGGGGTATCAGCTGAAAATTCCGCTGCACACGTATCTACCATCTTATAGGAAGGCTTCATTTGGAAGGCATGTAGCTTTGTTTGCACTTCCTCCACTGTTACTTGGCATAGCTCTGAAATCATAGTATTTGTAAAGCCTAGGTTTTTAGCTTGTTTTAAAAGAGTTACATCAACGCTTTGCCAAGGTGTTCTCTCTAATTTCTGTTCAAACTGAATCATAAAGCTCATTTCATAAAGAAAAAACTTATTAATAGCTGTAAATGCATGAATGGACTCTATACTATATCCTCTTCTAAGTGCCTCTGCTAATAGGAAGAGACGCTCATCTGTTGGTTCTACTAAACCTTTCTCTAACTCTTCTTTGTTTAATTGCTTCGTAAATGGTGCTTTAAAATATTCTAACCCCATATCCAAAGAGCGGATTGCTTTATTCAAAGCTGCAGGAAAGTTACGTGCTAGTGCCATCACTTCACCTGTCGCCTTCATTTGAGTACCTAATTTTCGATCGGCAGCTGTAAATTTGTCAAACGGCCAACGAGGGATTTTGACGGCCAAATAATCAATCGAGGGCTCAAAGCTTGCATACGTATCTCCTGTAATCGGGTTTATAATTTCGTCTAGATGATAGCCGAGCGCTACTTTTGCTGCAATTCGAGCAATTGGATAGCCAGTAGCCTTCGAGGCCAAGGCACTTGAACGGCTTACCCTCGGATTCACTTCAATGATGACATAATCATCACTCTCTGGATGTAGCGCAAGCTGAATATTACAACCTCCAATAACTCCGAGCTCCCGAATAACTTTACAAGATACGGTCCGGAGCATTTGATACTGGCGGTCATTCAGTGTTTGAGATGGAGCGACCACGATACTGTCCCCTGTATGAACCCCCACTGCATCAATATTTTCCATATTACAAACGATAATGCAGGTGTCATTGGAGTCACGCATGACCTCATACTCAATTTCCTTCCAGCCTTTTACACTTTGTTCAATCAAGACTTGATTAATGGGACTCGCGTGCAAGCCACCTTTGACGATAGAAATAAATTCCGATTCATCATTGGCAATCCCTCCGCCAGCTCCCCCTAACGTATAGGCAGGACGAATAATTAATGGATAGCCTATGGAGTTTGCAAATGCCAATGCCTCTTCTAACGAGCTAGTAGAGAGACTCTCCGGCACCGGCTCTCCTATTTCTTTCATTAACGTTTTAAACGTTTCCCGGTCTTCCCCTTTTTGAATGGTATCTAATGGAGTACCTAAAAGTTCTACATTATATTTTTTTAAAACACCAGCCTTATCTAAGGCAACCGCCATATTTAATCCCGTTTGGCCACCCAGCGTTGGTAATAAGCCGTCTGGACGTTCTTTCTTTATAATTTCCGTGATGGAATCACAGGTCAATGGCTCTACATAGACACGGTCCGCTATATGCGGATCTGTCATAATCGTAGCGGGATTGTTATTCACTAATACAACTTCTATTCCTTCTTCCTTTAAAGCTAAGCAAGCTTGTGTGCCTGCATAATCAAATTCCGCTGCTTGACCGATGACAATGGGACCAGACCCAATGACGAGTACTTTATGAATATGGTGAAGTTTAGGCATGTTGCTTCTCTCCCTTTTTCAACAGCTTTTGAACAAACTGCTGAAAAATATAGTGGCTATCAATTGGACCAGGGTGAGCCTCAGGGTGGAATTGGACACTCATAACAGGCTTCACTTTATGAATCATTCCTTCTACCGACTGATCATTTACATGAAGATGGGTTACCTGCCAAATCGTTTCATCTAGACTTTCGCCATCCACCACATAGCCGTGGTTTTGAGAAGTTATAAATACTTTTCCAGTTATTAAATCCTTAACAGGATGGTTGCTACCACGATGTCCATAAGGTAATCGCATCGTTTTCGCCCCATGAGCTAACGCAAGCAGCTGATGCCCGAGACAAATACCTAATGTTGGAAATGCATCACTTATTTGTTTAATCGTTTCTTTCAGATAAGTAAGGTGCTCAGGGTTTCCTGGCCCATTAGAAAGTACTACACCATCCGGATTTAATTCTTGCAGCTGAGATATGGTCGTTTGGAATGGTACAACTGACACATCACACCCCAACTCCAAGAGCGTCTGCATAATAGAGTTCTTATAGCCATAATCCATCACAACCACATGAGGGTTTTGTTGGGCCGTCTGTTTGGACTTTGTGTAAAAATGTAGCACATTGGATACAGAGACTTTTTGAACAATCTCTTTATCTATTGATTGCTGAACAGTTGTATCGTTTGGATTACTGGTTATCTTTCCATACACTTCCCCCTGTTCACGAATGATTCTCGTTAACGCTCTAGTATCTATGTCATATAGAGTAGGAATTTGATAGGTTGTAATCATATCTTTGATTGTAAAGCTAGATTGATAGTGTTCTGGTGTATGGCATGGGGAAGAAATAATAAACCCAGCAAGAAATGGTTTGATTGCTTCAAAATCGATATCATTTAATCCATAGTTCCCAATAAGCGGATAGGTCATCACAACGATTTGACCAGCATATGATGGATCTGTCATAACCTCTTGATATCCAGTCATCGCTGTATTAAACACCATTTCTCCTTCCGTGTGTCCTTCTTCCCCTAACCATTTACCCTCCAAAACATCTCCTGTGCTCAATATGAGGTATCCTTTTTTCTCTTCCACCACTCTCAATCCTCCTGTTAAGCGTATAAATATTCTAAAAATCTAATATTTATGCATGAACTTGTAATTTAAAAGGGCAACATTACGATTGCCCTTTTATTTTTTCTACATACGTCTTTATCCAGTCTTCATTTTCCCGGAATAAAGTCTCTGATTGGTTGAGCTGCTCTTGTACCCGATTCTTAGCTGTACCACCTTGAACATTTCGAGCATTAACGACTGCTTCTGGTGCCAGCTTTTCAAAGATGTCTTCTTCCACTAAAGTTGAAAACTGATGATACTCATCTAAAGAGAGGTCCAACAAGTATTTATTTTGCTCTATACAATATAATACAATCTGGCCTACCACCGCATGTGCTTCTCTAAATGCGAGCTGCTTTCCAACTAGATAATCTGCTAAGTCCGTTGCATTCGAGAAATCCTTTCGAACCGCTTGATACATGTTTTCTTTTTTCACTTGCATCGTATCAATCATCGGGGCAAATAAAGCTAATGCTCCTTTTATCGTATCTACTGTATCAAACATACCTTCCTTATCCTCTTGCATGTCTTTGTTATAAGCAAGAGGAAGGCCTTTTAAGGTCGTCAATAATCCGAACAAATTTCCATAGACGCGACCTGTTTTGCCCCTAACTAACTCTGCTACATCCGGGTTTTTCTTTTGTGGCATCATACTACTACCTGTGCTAAACGCGTCGTCCAGCTCTACAAATCGAAACTCAGCACTAGACCATTGCACAAGCTCTTCACACAACCTAGATAAATGCATTGCAATCATCGACGCATTTGAAAGAAACTCTAATACAAAATCTCGATCACTAACTGCATCTAAGCTATTTTCACAGACCCCATCAAAATGGAGTAGATCGGCGACCAATTCTCGGTCGATTGGAAAGGTTGTGCCTGCCAACGCACCTGCTCCAAGCGGAGACTTATTGACTCGTTTAAATGAATCCCTTAGTCGTTCGACATCTCGTTGGAACATCGATACATATGCAAGTAAATGATGTGCAAATAAAATCGGCTGGGCACGCTGTAAATGTGTATATCCAGGTAATACCGTATCGATATTTTGCTGCGCTTGATTATGAAGTGCCTTTTGCACCTCGACAACCAGATTAGTAATCTCTACAATGGCTTCCCGCGCATATAAACGCATATCAAGGGCTACTTGGTCATTTCGACTTCGACCGGTATGAAGCTTCCCGCCGACCGGACCGATTTCATCAATCAACAGTTTTTCTATATTCATATGAATGTCTTCATTTTCTACCGTTAGTAAACCATCATCCTGATCTATCTTTTCTTTCACCTTATGAAGACCATCGGTAATCAGCTCGGCATCTTCCTGTGATAGAATCTTACAGCTTGCAAGCATGTGTACATGGGCGAGACTGCCTTGAATATCATAGTGTGCTAATTTCTTGTCAAAGGTAATCGATGCCGTATATTCATCTACTAACTCATTGGTAGGTTTCGTAAATCGTCCGCCCCATAATTTCATTGCTTCACTGCTTCCTTCACATCAATGATTACTTTCTCTACAGACGTATCTTCTTGTTTATAAGATTTTGTAACAGAAGAATGCACTTGGGTTGGCAGTCCCCACAGCTTGATGAACCCTAATGCCGCTTCGTGATCGAATGCATCCCCTTTGTTGTACGTAGCTAAATCAAAATCATAAAGAGAGTGAGCAGATTCGCGTCCCACCACTAGTGCGTGGCCTTTGTATAATTTCACTTTTACAGTTCCAGTCACAAATTCTTGTGTTTGCTCAATAAACGCTTTTAAAGCATTCGTCAATGGAGAGTACCATAAACCATCATAGACCGTTTGTGCTAGCTTCTGTTCAATCGTTGGTTTGAACTGAGCAACCTCTCTTGGCAACGTTAGTGCTTCAAGCTCTTGGTGGGCAGCAATAAGTGTTAGAGCTGCTGGACATTCGTAAATCTCACGGGATTTAATACCAACTAGACGATTTTCCACATGGTCAATACGTCCAACACCATGCTCCCCTGCAATACGATTTAACTCTAAAATTAATGAATCCAACGGTAATGATTTACCATCTAAAGAAACTGGCTTTCCTTTTTCAAATGTGATTTGAACTACTTGCGGGGTATCCGGCGCATCTTCTGGATCAACAGTTAATTCAAATGCTTCTTTTGGCGGCTCAGCCCATGGGTCCTCTAGTATTCCACATTCATTGCTACGACCCCAAAGGTTTTGGTCCACACTATATGGGTTATCCAAGTCGACAGGAACAGGAATACCATTCTCCTGTGCATAAGCAATTTCCTCGTCCCGAGTCATCTTCCATTCACGAACTGGTGCAACGATTTTCAACTCCGGATTGAGAGCGGTGAACGCGACATCGAAACGCACTTGGTCGTTGCCTTTCCCTGTGCACCCGTGCGCAACTGCTACTGCACCCTCTTTTTCTGCAATATCCACCAACACTTTCGCAATCAACGGACGAGATAATGCAGATACTAATGGATATTTTCCTTCATACAATAAATTCGCTTGTAATGCCGGCAATACATATTCATTCGCAAATAAACCTTTAGCATCAACAGTGTACGATTTAATGGCTCCTACATCTAATGCTTTGTTCTTTACAAATTCCAAATCCTTACCTTCCCCAACATCTAACCCTACTGCAATGACATCATAATTATATTTATCTTGTAACCAGCGAATTGCTACAGATGTATCCAATCCTCCGGAATATGCTAATACAATTTTTTGCTTTGCCATGATTCGTCTCCCCTTTTTCTTCTTTTGGTATCTTCCCATTCGTTTTGTATGAATTATTATGCACTATACAGTATATTAATTCAACTAAAATTGTTCATTTTCTTTTATTTTTTTTGAAAATTTGGGCGTTCTATTATTAAGTTTCAATTAAAATACTGAAATATTAACCCATTTTTAAAATAGAATGAATATACAAGTAAGATGAATAATCATAAAAGTTATGCTTTACATACATTTTCCAGACTCGCCTGTTCATACTAAGGAGAGATGCATAGAACAATTCGGAAAGGTGATTGTATTGTCCGTATTTAACTCTCGGAATGAAACCCTTTATCTACTTTTAGCATGGGGCATCATTGCGCTCTTTTTGTCGCCACTTTTTATACTTGGCGAGGATGCTCATATTCGGGTTCACGATAATCTCGATTCAAATCTAGCTTGGTATAAAGTCTTAAATAATAGCGGTGAGCTTTTTGGAGATGCTGGGGCCACAATAGATCAAGTGATGAACGGAAATCTACCACGCAGTACATTTGGTACAGAATGGAGTGGGATTGTTTGGCTACATGCCTTGTTTCCCAGCATGACTGCTTATGCACTAAGTCAGGCGTTAACAAGAGTTTTTGCTTTCATCGGTATGTATTTGCTTCTGAAGCGTTATTTCATTACAGAGGACTCCCTAGCTCCTGTACGAATTGGTGTAGCCTTAGCTTTCGCTCTTACTCCCTTTTGGCCATCTGGGATGCTAAGTACACTAGGACATCCTCTTGCTCTATGGGCCTTTCTTAATATTAGAGAGAAGGATTATGATTGGAAGAATTGGCTTACCTTAATACTTCTACCTTTGTATGCAAGTATTGTTCTAGGGTTTTTCTTTTTCATGGTCGGAATTTCGTTAGTTTGGCTTTATGATCTTATAAAGAAAAAGACATGGAACTGGCCATTTCTCGGCAGTATTGCACTTATGTCTGGTGTTTTTTTACTAGTTGAATATCGGCTAATTTCATCTATGTTATTGGAACATGAACCCATGCACCGTATTGAATTTATTTCCTCCAGACATGAATTCTGGCATTCCATCGAACTTTCGATTAAAAATTTTCTATTAGGACACACCCATGTCATGACGGTTCATACAGCTGTTATTCTTCCTATTCTATTTCTTACACTTTTTCTCATCATTTTCTATAAGAAATGGAAGGATCAGAAATTTTTCTTATTTTTACTCGTGTTGAATTACGCACTCTCTCTTTGGTATGCATTGTGGTTTAACAAAATGTGGGCACCATTAAAAGATGAATTTGACTTACTTGTGACCTTTAACTTTGCCAGGTTTCATTTTTTGCGACCACTGATTATTTATATGAGTTTTGGTATTGCCTGTGCGTTTCTTTGGAAGCTCGGGAAAGCATGGAGAATAATTGCGGGAATCGCGATAGTCGGTCAACTAATCGTCTTAATACCCTTTAACGAAGAAATTCATTATGGCGTTCATCATAAAACGCCTTCATTTGAGGAATTTTTTGCAGAAAAACAATTCCAAGCAATTGAAGAATACATTGATAGGCCACAGTCAGACTATCGTGTAGCTAGTATTGGGATACACCCATCCATAGCACAATATAACGGATTTTACACGTTAGATTCATATAATAATATTTATCCACTGTCCTATAAATATAAATTTCGCAAAATCATCGCCAATGAATTAGAAAAAAACAGTACCTTAAAAAGGTACTACGATGAATGGGGAAGTCGTTGTTACCTATTCGTGGATGAATTAGGTAAAAATTATGATTTTCGGAAGGATTCCGACAAAGTAATCAAACAGTTAGATTTAAACACAAGTGCTTTTAAAGAGCTTGGTGGAGAATATATCTTTTCGGCTGTACCAATCGAAAATGCACAAGAAAATGATTTGAAGCTTTTAAAAGCTTTTAACCACCCTGAATCCGCCTGGAAAATTCACCTTTATCAAGCGATCTAACAACTAGGAGGAAACTACATGCAGAAAAAAATCCCTTTACTTACGATAGTTGTCCCTTGCTATAACGAAGAAGAAATATTAGATACTACCATCCAGCAACTTACAATTGTAATAGACGACCTCGTCAAAGAACAGCTTATTGCACCGAGTAGTAGAATTTTGTTCGTCGATGACGGAAGTAAAGATCAAACATGGCGGTTAATCGCACGAGCTTGCTCGCAGCACACCTATGTAACCGGACTTAAATTAGCTCGAAACGTGGGACACCAGCTTGCTCTTTTAGCAGGATTAGAGCGGGCTAATTCGATATCGGATTGTACCATTTCAATTGATGCAGACTTACAAGATGATATATCGGTCATTCGGGAGTTTCTATTAAAATATCGAGAAGGCTATGAAATTGTCTACGGAGTACGAAAAAACAGAGGAACGGATACCTTTTTCAAGCGATCCACGGCACAAGGCTACTACCGGTTAATGAATAAGTTAGGAATTCCACTAATATACAATCATGCAGATTATCGTCTCATGAGTAAACGTGCCTTGTGTGAACTATGCCGCTTCCAGGAATCGAACCTTTTCTTAAGAGGCATCATTCCTTTAATTGGCTTCAAAACAACAGAAGTATATTATGATCGTAAAGAACGATTGGCTGGCGAAACCAAATACCCATTAAGAAAGATGCTTTCTTTCGCATTAAATGGATTAACTTCCTTTAGTATCGCACCCATCCGTTTTGTTACGTACTTAGGGCTTTCTATTTTCTTTATAAGCGGACTCGCTGGTGGCTATGCATTGCTGCAAAAACTTTTAGGTGCTACAGATGCTGGATGGACTTCGCTTATGATTTCTATTTGGTTTATTGGTGGACTGCAGTTAATGGGAATTGGATTAATTGGAGAATACATTAGCCGTATCTTTTTAGAGGTGAAAAGAAGACCAAAATATGCGATTGATGTGGATTTATACACCAATGCAGACCCTCTTAAGTATTTCCGGTCCAATCGTGGGGAAGTCTTGAAGATAAAAAAAGTACAATGGAAGCAATAACATGGCTTTAAAGCTTTTTTCGAAGTTTTTAGCAGTTGGCATTTTGAACACAATCGTTGGTATCTCTCTCATGTACAGTCTTTACTATCTCGGATTTTCCTATTGGTGGGCAACCTTTCTCGGTAATGGTGTTGGTGCTTGTGTAAGCTTCGGACTAAATCGTTCCTTTACGTTTAATAGTGAGGCATCAGTTCGAAAAACCATCCTTCCTTTTTTTCTCGTGATTGGAGTATGTTATGTTCTAGCATACTCCATTAGTATTGGGGTTTTAAAGCAAATCCTATCGATTGTTCCATTGATTCCATTGAACCATGTAGAAGACTTTGCCATCCTAGTTGGGGCAGGCATCTATACGGTTTTAAATTTTATCGGACAAAGACAATTTGTTTTTATGAGGTAGATAAGATTGGAGGGTCGTATTTCCTTTATGTAACTTTTCCCACTCCTTTTCGACTAATTAATAAAAGAAAAGGGGCGGGTCAACATGTGGAAACGATTAGGGGTTCTATTATTGCTACTACTAGTTGTAATCGGCTGTAGTAATAATGAAGATAGCGCGGAAGGAGATAAGAGTTCTTCTAGTGAAGTGGAAAGCGCGGATACCTCAACGGTGGAAAAAGCAGAAGTAAGTAAGGATAGCGCAACAGAAGAAGTAGGAACAGAAACCAATGAATCCGAAACATCCCCTACACCGAAAACCAACCGCAAGATTATTTACACTGCAAATCTCGAGCTAGAAGTGGAAGATTACCAACAGAGCCTTACATCTATTGAAAATAACGTACTAGATGCAGGGGGATATATCGTTGAATCCAGTAGTTATCGTGAAGAAGAAGAAAATTTCCAAGGTACCATTACCGTACGTGTACCTCAAGAGCATTTTAAAGACTTCCTAACCACTGTCGAGGAGAACGGAACAAAGCTCCTTCAAAAATCGGTAAATGGGCAAGACGTTACAGAGGAATATGTAGATTTAGAATCTCGTTTAGCTTCGAAACAAGTAGTCGAAAAACGACTCCTACAATTTATGGAACAAGCGGAAAAGACAGAGGACTTATTGAGAATTTCAAGTGATCTGGCAGCAGTTCAAGAGGAGATAGAACAGATTAAAGGAAGAATGAAGTATTTAGATAACAAGTCAGATTTAGCCACTGTAACGATTCATCTTATCGAGAAACGTGTCAACGTCCCAGGAATTGAACAAGATTCCTTAAATACTTGGGAGAAGACGAAGAAGCAGTTTATGAATAGTGTCAACGGACTTATCGCATTTGGATCAGGGCTGTTTATCTTCGTTGTTGGGAACTTACCTGTACTAGTGTTACTAGTGGCGCTAGGAGTTGGCGGCTATTTCGTATATAGAAAGGTGAAAAAATCGAACGAACATGCATAGCGTCAGAAACGCGAAGCGCCGTTATTTATCCGTTAAACGCTGATATAATCTTTATCGCTGATATATGCAAAAAAAAGCTGATATACAAAATTTTCCCTGATATCCTTAAGAAAACGCTGATATATAATTGCTGACATCCAAAGTTAACCTACCCCATTGAAGCATTATAATCCAAAACAGCCCAAATCAATCTGATTTGGGCTGCTCAAGATACTTATTACTTATTTTGATTTTGGAGACTTTGTTCAGCGATTTGGATCATACGTTTTACCATTTCGCCACCCACAGATCCGTTTGCACGTGCAGTGGTATCGGCACCAAGCTGTACGCCAAATTCATTGGCGATTTCTTGCTTCATGTTATCCATTGCATTTTGCGCACCTGGCACTAATAATTGATTATTATTGTTTGCCATTCTTGATCACTCTCCTCATGTGGGGATCGAACAGATTTTATCTGTTCAAGCTTTATCATTTGGAGATATAATCAGATTACTCTTGTCATCTTTTGGTAGGCTTATTCCCAAACCGCACTTTTTAGTTGTTGATCTCTTTCATGGCGTTCCACCGCTAGTTCAATTAATTGTGAAATTAACTCTGAATAAGAGATACCACTAATTTCCCAAAGCTTTGGATACATACTGATCTTCGTAAAGCCTGGTAGTGTGTTCACTTCATTCACCACAAGCTCGCCATCTTCCTTCAAAAAGAAGTCAACCCGCGCAAGCCCTTCACAATTCAACGCTTGGAATGCGTGTATAGACGCATTTTGAATTTTTTCTACTAACTCCGCTGATAGATCAGCTGGAATGGCTAATTCCGCACCATTCTCATCAATGTATTTCGACTCATAGGAGTAAAAATCGCTTTGCGGAAGAATCTCACCCGGAATAGATGCTTTCGGATGCTCATTACCTAGTACCGCGCACTCCACTTCCCTTCCAACGATTGCTTCTTCAATGATAAGCTTATGATCATATTGAAAAGCTTCCGCAATCGCTTGATAAAACTCTTCTTCATTACGCACTTTATTTACCCCTACAGAAGAACCTTGGTTCGCTGGTTTAATAAACATTGGTAAGCCTAATTTTTTTTCTACTTCTACATAGTTAATACTTTCTCTTTGATGCTTAGAAAACGTTACGCCATTTGCAACCGAAATGCCCGCACCCTTCAACAAGCGTTTTGCGATATCTTTATCCATGCAGACTGCAGACCCTAATACATTTGAACCGACATACGGAATATTAGCAATTCGCAACATCCCTTGCATACTTCCATCTTCTCCCAATGTACCATGAACAATCGGAAAAACTACATCGAGCTGGTCTAGTCCTTCGTCTTGAGATAGGCTAACTAACTGCTTTTCACTTTCTCCTGGAACTAAGGCCACACCTTTATTAGATTTGTTCAAAGAAATTAATTTAGGGTTTTCCTCATTTAATAAATGGCTAGAAGGATCTCCAAGATGCCATTTGCCTTGTTTATCTATTCCAATTAATACGACATCATATACTTCTTTATCAATTGCATCTACAATATTTTTAGCGGACTGTAAGGATACTTCGTGCTCCGCAGATTTTCCACCGTAAATAATTCCGACTTTCTTCTTTGCCATTCCTAAACACCCTTTCTTATAAACACAACACATCACTATTCGTTTAAGAAAACCTATACTTTAGATTATCATAAAAGAGCTTGTTTAGACTCCTATTTTTAATAATAATTTCATATTCATTTGTTAGAATGTATTTAAGTAAATTTTATTTTTTGCGAGGAGGAAGATAATTGAGTTTAGAACCCATTCAAGTGAAGGAACTCGTTCAAAAAATCATTCATAAAGAAGAAGTCCACTTGTTAGACATTCGAAGAAAAAATGATGTAAATGCTTGGGCAATCGAAGGAGAGCAAGTTCATTCCGTTAACCAAACATTACCCGAAATTCAAGAAAACCCAGAACATGTAAAATCTATGCTTCCGAGTGATGAACCTGTATATGTTGTCTGCTACAAAGGTATTTCCGCTCAAGCAGCTACGGCAATCTTGCAACAAGCTGGAATGGACAATGTCACATACTTAGTCGGCGGAATGGAAGCGTGGGGGGAACACCTCGAACCAGTAAAGGTGGCAAGTTTACAACAAGGAGCCATACATCAATTTGTTCGGGTGGGAAAAGGCTGTTTGTCTTATATGATTGCATCAGGTGATGAAGCCGTTGTAGTAGATCCAAATCGCATGATAGAGGTTTACTTATCGTTTGCTCAACAAAACGGATGGACCATCACGCATGTTATAGATACACACCTTCATGCCGATCATATTTCCGGGGGGAGAATGTTGGCAGAAAAAACTGGAGCAACCTATTGGTTCCCACCAGAAGAGGAGAATGTTCCATTCGAATATGAGTTACTTGAACATGACATGACTTTTTCTTTAAACAATAATTCGGTATCCATTCAAACCATTCACACTCCAGGACATACGCTTGGAAGCACAAGCCTTCTCATCCATGACAAATATTTGCTAACTGGGGACACTTTATTTGTTACATCCATCGGAAGACCTGATCTAGCAGGGAAAGCAAACGAATGGACCTCTTTATTATATAACACACTGTACGAAACGATTCGGGCTATTACACACGATGTACACATTTTCCCAACACACTTTAGCGCTTTACATGAGTTAAATAAAGATGGTGGCGTGTATTCCACTAAACATTCTATCTACCAATCCAACTATCGTTTAAATATAGATAGCTACCAAGCATTTGAAAACATGATTACGAACAATTTGCCAGCTCAACCAAACAGTTATCAAGAAATACGGGACATTAACATGGGGAAAGCAAACGTTGAATCAAGTAAGTGGCCAACAATGGAAGCGGGACCTAACCGCTGTGCGGTAAGTTAATAAATAGGGAAACGAGGTTGAGGCAAAAGTAATTAAGCAATGAAAAAACGAACAATTTATTAGTGCCTATACCCCGCTCCGGAAATATACTAAGCTTTCCGCGGGCGGCTGGTGAGCCTCCTCGTGCTGACGCACTGTGGGGTCTCACCGATGCCTTTCCTCCCGCTGGAGTCTACGTATATTTCCGGAGCTAGTGCAGGCTTTTGTTCGGCTTATCGGCTTATCCTTTTAGTTGTGTCCCAGCCCCGTTTGTTTAATGACCTGCAACGTCTCGTTTGGTGAACGAGAGCCATGACAGTGCCATGAATATTAAATAATAAACCAACAGTACAATAATGGAGAATGTAAGCGTCATATCATCTTGGAATGGCGAATTCCCATTGATATATTGTGTTAAATCTGTGTTAGCAAATAACACATATTTGGACCAATCGTATTGAGAGATGACCCCTAAAATAGAATTTCCTGCCATCATTAAGAATATAGCTAACCCAATCGCAAACCCACTGTTGCGGAAAATCGTGGAAATCATAAACGCGAATGTTGCCATCATGACTAAAGTCACAAGCTTAAAGCCATATCCTTCTACAATCTCGCCAATTAAGGAAACTTGCTCAAAGCCATCTGTACCCATCTGGACAATTTCTGGATTGATTCCATTGAAACCAAAGAAAATACTTCCGACTAGTAAAGAGAACAACAATATAAAAATTAGTGTTTGCAATGCAAATAATAGGACATTCACATACTTTGAAAGCAAGATTTTTGTTCGTGAAACGGGACGTATGAGTAATAGCTTAATTGTTCCCCATCTAAACTCACTTGCTACGATCCCTGCTGCTACGATGATGGTAAACAAACTAAGAACAGACGATAAAAACTGATTATCAAGCACATACTGCCAACCGTCATAGGATGCTGGCTTAATATCATGTTCTAAGTAATAATTGTTTTTCGCGATCATCTCTTGATTGTAGGAGACAGCAGATTCCATGAATTCATCCTTACTAAATTCTTCTGCTTCTTTTGTTAATTCTTCATTCTCTTGTTGAAGCTCTGTTCTCCAATCATCCCCATAGTTTTCCACTGGGAGACCATAGAATTTAGTAATTAGAGCCCCACCGAGAATAATAGCGGCTAATATGATATACATACTCCAAGTTGATTTTCTTACATATAACTTAATCTGTTCATTTCCGATTAATTTTAAAAAGTTATTCAATCGTATTCTCTCCAATCCATGTTAAGAATTTATCCTCAAGCGTGGATCGTTGAGCCTGGATACTATACACTTGTACACCTTTTTCCACTAGTCCCTTAACTACGCTTGGAATATCGTCTCTTTTCACATTAAATAGGAGACCACCCTCACTATCCTTCACTTTAAGCTCTTGTTCTTCTAAATAAGCTCGAACGTCTTGGATTGGCTCTGCTTCCACGAATACTTCTTTCATATCGGATTGACCAACGGCATCCTTAACCGACTCAATCGTAATCATTTCCCCATTTTTAATAACACCGATTCGGTCACACATCATTTCCATTTCCGATAAAAGGTGACTGGACACAATAACGGCCACATTTTCTTTTTCGGCTAGATTTCTTATGTATTGTCTAATTTCTCGAATTCCAGAAGGATCCAATCCATTTGTAGGTTCATCCAAAATTAAAATGGACGGGTTATGAAGTAAAGCTTGGGCAATTCCAAGTCGTTGACGCATACCTAATGAGTATCGGCCCGCCTTTTCATGAATCGCTTTTTCTAATCCAACCAATGCGATAACTTCTTTAATTCGTGCTTCTGTAATACCGGGAATCATCCGTGCATAATGCTTTAAGTTTTTCCACCCAGACATAAATGGGTACATTTCTGGATTTTCAACGATTGCTCCAACATGACGAATCGCATCTTTAAAGCTTGTTTTTATACTTTTCCCTTGGATAAGGACGTCTCCTTCAGTAATCCCCATGAGCCCAACCATCATACGAATGGTGGTCGTTTTACCAGCACCGTTTGGTCCAAGAAATCCAAATACTTCCCCAGGATAGATTTCAAAATCTAATCCCTTTATAATTTCTTTCTTCCCAATATGTTTCTTTAAATTAACAATCTTCATTGCTACTTCTGACACGTAAACACCTCCATTTTCTTCTCCTTTGAATAGGTGGGGAAACCCCACCTACTATTCAATCAATGTTTTTGGTTTTCTAACTAATGCCATGATACCTGCCACGACATAGAAAATAGCTCCGAATAGTCCTAATCCAAACGTAAAGAAGACAGAACCTGCACCAGCGATGATTAAAATGATACCTGCTACTTTAGGCTTTTTGTTTCCTTTTAACAAGATAAGAGAAATAATACCTAACACAATCACCAAAATAGATACGGTAAGTAACGTATTTCCACCAGTATTTAAACTGTCTAGGAATGTATCTAAGTTTACACCGGTTCCTTCTAAAGTTGGATCAGATTCCAACTGCTTCTCCATTTCAGATATTGCTTCATCATTGGATTGAATCCATTTAAAGATGCCTCCCAGTCCGGCTAAAAGCCCATATAGAACTGCACCTATAATAGTCAATACAAATTCAACTGTTCTTTTCACTAAAATTCCTCCTTCAAATTTCTTCCCATACTAAATACGTCTGTTTTGACAAAAAGGATTCAAAAATTAATGCAAATTTTTTATTTTCTTTCCGAATCCTTCATTTGTAGCTTCACCGAATTTTCGATAGGCCGCATGATACGTTGAACCAATACCTTTTCCGAAGGACAAAGCATGGTTAATTGCAGCCGTTACATACTTTTTAGCAAGCATTACAGCTTCCATAGTCTTGGTTCCTTTCGCTAATTCTGCCGTCATGGCAGCGGAAAAACTGCAGCCCGCTCCACTCGTATGAATGGTTTCGACGCTTGGTTCGACTAACTCCATCATTTGATGCCCATCATAAAGAATGTCTATCGCCTTCTCCCCTATTACTCCGCCCTTTACCACTACATACGTTGGACCAAACTGATGCAATTCTCTAGCTGCATCCTTTAGTTGCTCTATCGTATGTAGCTCTTTTTTCCCTATTAGCTTTGCTGCTTCATGACGATTTGGTGTAAGAATCGTAGCAAGTGGGAAAAGCTGTTTTTTCATCGTTTCAATGGCGTCATCATGTAGGAGTTGAGATCCCATCTTCCCAATCATAACAGGGTCTACAACTAAAGGCTTATCTTTTTCGTTTTTTAAAAGGTGGACGACTAATTCAATAATTTCCGTAGTGAACAGCATCCCTGTTTTCATCGCATCTACTCCAACGTTCTTTGTTGCTGTATAAAACTGTGCCTCTATCGCCTCTAATGGTTGTTCAAAAATGGAAGATGCTGTTACTGGGTTTTTTGCGACAATCGCAGTAATGGCAGCCATACCGTAGACATCTCTTTCCTGGAATGTTTTCAGGTCTGCCTGGATCCCAGCACTTCCGTGCGCTGCTGAACCGGCAATACTAAGTGCTCTTGCAATGGTCAATGATCTTCCTCCTTCAGAAAGGCTCTATCCATTAAATACAAAAATATCCACTAAGAACCAGACAATCATCATCACTTGAAGTACGACTTTTGCTACCGATCCACTTAAAAATCCGATTAATGATCCTAAAGATGCTTTCCATGCTTCTTGCGTAGTTCGCTTCTGCATCAGCTCTGTCACAAACACAGCCACAAAGGGAATGATGATAATTCCAAACGGCGGAATGATAAAAGAACCTACAATAACCGCAATACCGGCAATTCGTTCTCCCCATTTACTGCCGCCATATTTTTTCACGTAATAACTATTCGCAATGAGATCTGCCGCAAATAACAGTATGGTCAATAAGACCATTGCAATCCAAAAGATTACAGAGAGCTCACCAGCATGAATCAAAAATGCATAAAGTAGAAAACCAACCCAGAGGGCGACGGTTCCAGGAATTATTGGAAACACAATCCCAACAAAACTTAAAATAAAACACGCTATGATTAGTAACCAAATTACTATATCCAATTCCATTCCTCCATCCCATCAAAGGAAACCATCCTTAGAGGGTATATTCATCTTATTGATCTGCAAGCAAATTCGCAAATTCTTTTACATAGGGCGGCAAATCTGGTGGACGGCGACTAGACACAATATGTCCATCGACAACAACCGCTTCATCGTACCAGGTCGCGCCAGCATTGGTCATATCATCTTTTATTCCTGGTGTACTAGTAACTTTTCTTCCCTTTAGAATATCTGCGGAAATTAGGACCCAGCCAGCATGACAAATTTGACCGATTGGTTTTTCATATTCATCCATTCTACGAACGAATTCTAATACTTCCGGATATCTTCTTAGTTTATCTGGTGCCCATCCCCCAGGAACTAGCACAGCATCGTAGTCATCCGCTTTTACATCTTTAAAAGCAAAATCAGATTCCGCTGGGACACCATACTTTCCTATGTACGTATGATTTGCTTTTTCTCCAGCAAGGTAAACAGTAGCACCTTCTTCACGCAAGCGTAAAATTGGATACCAAAGTTCTAAATCTTCAAAATCATCACTTACGAATGATAATACCTTTTTATCAGCTAATCGCATTTTATTTCCTCCTTTTTCGTAGTACGTTTAATAAGCTTATCTTCTTCCTACATACGAATTACCGTTCCGTTTAGTTACAAGAAAAGATAAGCATCTATTATTTTTCTGGAAATGGACTGGATATTATGAGGAAGATTGTTCAGAGGGAAGTATCGCAAATCTAAGCTTTCTCCATCCTCCATACGCAGTGCTCCCTCTACTTGCGTTACTTCATAAATAGCAACGACGTTGTAAACTTGATCCCCATTCGGATACGTGTAAAACAGTTCCTCGCCAGAAAGGACAGTGACAAAACGCATATTTAATGCTTGTAATCCCGTCTCTTCTTTCAATTCCCGTTTAGCTGTCTGTTCTAAACTTTCTCCGAGCTCCATCGCTCCTCCTGGAACTCCCCAATTTTCTGTGTCCGAACGAAGCTGCAGCAGTAAATCCGTTTGATTACGTACAACGAGCACACCAGATCCAACCATAATTACAGGATCATGACCAATCCTCTTTCTTAAATCCATGATATAGTTTTGCACCATCTACCAACCCCATTTCTGAACCATCCTAAATTTTACTACAATTTTACTCTAATAGAAAAAACAAGTCATTATGACCTGTTTTTTCATGTAAAATATTCTATCCTTGCTTTCGGAAATAGTTCATCAATGTAATGGCCTAGTGTATGTTTAATTTCTTCTTGCTCCTCATCTTGATAGACATATTTCCCGATTCCATATCGTCCCCATTTCCACTTACGCTTTGATTCATCTAGTTCCAGTTTAGACATCGGATAGTTCTTTTGAATAACTCGTTTTGCAGGTTGCGTAAATCGATGCTGAATCAACTCAAACGTTAGTCCATTTTTCGCATGTTCCGGCAGGGATTCCGCCAAATGCTCTAACATTTCTCCATAGCCTTCTTTCCAACCTTCATGAAGATATATAGGAGCAATGATAAAGCCAAGTGGATACCCTGCGTCTGCTACCTTACAGGCTGCCTCAATACGTTCTTTTAATCGCGATGTTCCAGGTTCAAAATACTTGATGACATAATCATCATTCATGCTAAACCGGAATCGTGTTCTTCCGTTGTGCTTGGCATCTAACAAATGGTCGACATGAGCAAATTTTGTAACGAAGCGTAATCTGCCTTTATCCGTCTTCCCAAAATGCTCAATCGCTCGTTTTAATGTATGCGTAAGATGATCCACTCCTACTATATCCGAGGTACAAGATGCTTCAAAGCGAGTCACCTCTGGTGCCCGTTCTTCCATATATTTATCGGCTGATTCTAAGATTTCGTCCGTATTTACATATGTTCTTATATATGGTTTACTTCCCATTGTTGTTTGTAAGTAACAATAATGACAATGCCCCATGCAACCAGTTGCAAACGGAATCGCGTATTCCGCAGAAGGCTTTGACGTATCAAACTTTAATGTTTTGCGTACTCCCACCACCAGTGTTGATTTGGCATTTCGATATCGTTGAAAATCATTCTCTCCAGGAAGGTTGCGAACTTGATTATGAGATGTCGTTTGTCTTATTTCCAAGCCCATATTTTCAAATTTTTCATACAGCTCTTTTCCTAGGGGGTAATCTAACGCACTTGGTTCAAAGTAGACTAATTGTGGTACAAATGGTTTAACCATAGTAATCCTCAATTTCTGGAGAACCGAAGATCGATTCAAATTCTTGATTTGCCTCTGCTTCGTTTTCAAATACAGCTATTTCGTCTGTTAATGGATAGTACGTCTCATACAAAAATAAAGCCAATTCACCTGGGTGGTCTGGGTTATTAACAACTGCTGCTTCTTGGACATTGGCGGCTCCTTGAACATGTGGATTTCGGATAATAACATAAACGATATCACCGGGACGGTACGTATGATAATCCATAATAATCACCTTTCTAAAAGGGATGAACCCTTGTAATCTAAGCTGGGATTATTATGACTCAATTCACCCTTCATTAATCATGTATTCTTATTCAAGTAGATACCCTTCTCTTCCAAGTTCAATATACATTCTTCTAAATAAGCTTCATCATGCTCCTCATAAATAGGATAAGATTTTTCTAATTCATCCATTGCTTCATACGGCTCCATCACTTGTCCCCGATAACTAGGATCCAACCATAGCGGATTTATTTTATAGCCTCTCTCCTTCATTTCTTCCATCACCAATTCATGATATTGAAACAGCTTTCGCGGAGAATAAAGAAAAACATAATTCACAGTAGAATGAGGCTTCCCCCAGCCTTTTCCTCGTAAAGCACAGCATTCTCGGTGTTGCCCAAGCAGCTGTTGTCTCGGCAACAGGGTTAACAGATCTTCGTGCCATAGCCGCATTACACTCACCCATCTTCCTTAAATATAATCCACGATAGCTTTAGTAAAAATTACAACATACAAAAACCTCCTGATCAAAGGCAGGAGGTTCTCGTTTATGGTTATTTTGGAATTCCAATGGATCCTAACGGCCATATTCTGAATTGCACATCACCAATCACGGAATCCATGGAAATGCAGCCAAAATAACGACTATCTTTACTAATCATTCGATTATCTCCCATGACGAACAAGTGTCCTTCAGGAACTACTTCTTTCTCTGTTACTTCTTCTAGCGTAAAATCGTATGTTAAAGACTGCCCTGCTGGTAGTTCTTCTTTATACTTATCCAGATAGGGTTCTTCATATTCTTTCCCATTAATATATAATGTATCATTCACAACCTTTAAGGTGTCTCCCGGTAAACCAATTACTCGTTTTACGTAATTATCTTCAGAATCTGGTGCATGAAATGCAATTTCATCAAATCGTTCAATTTCTCCAATTTTACTCAAAATAATCCGATCTCCATCATGCAAATTGGGCATCATGGATTCCCCTTTCACAACCGATGGAGTAAACAGAAACTGTCTACATACAATCACTATAATAACGGCTATCGCCACCGACTTTATCCACGATAAAAACTCTTTCTTCACTTTATTTCCCATCTTCATCACCCTTTATTTTAAATTCATAAATTGTTTGCGGGTCTATCGTTGTTCCTCTATACTGTATCATGTGTTTCTCAAAATATATAATGCGAGGTCGATTTTTATGCTAGATTCTCAAGCAAATCGAGTATCTTCTTATCTTTTGCTTGTTGGTGTTTTTTCCATTGCCATTAACTTGAGACCTGCCATTACATCAGTCGGTCCACTTCTCGGTGTTATTCGAGATGACATCGGGTTATCAAACTGGAGTGCTGGTTTAATTACTAGCTTACCTTTATTAGCGTTTGCTATTATGTCCCCTATTGCACCAAAGTTAGGGTATCGGTTCACCATAGAAAAGACGCTTTTGATCGGCCTCCTTATTCTACTAATCGGTATTAGTACCAGATCAATCTCTCTATCTGTCACACTTTATATTGGTACGACACTAGTTGGTCTAGGTATCGCCATTTGTAATGTGCTATTGCCTGGACTCATTAAACAAAAATTCCCCAACAATGTTAGTCTTATGACTAGCATGTACACAACCTGCATGGCCGTGTTCGCTGCCCTCGGTTCCGGATTAAGTGTTCCACTTTCTGCTGACCTTCATCTTGGTTGGCAACGAGCTTTATTGAGTTGGGGATTACTAACTGTTATTGGGCTTGTAATTTGGTTTATTGTCGTTCGAGACCAAGCTCAGTATGCGAAACCAAACAATCACCTTACTTCTATTGTATCATTATGGAAGTCTATTTTGGCATGGCAAGTTACTTTATTTATGGGACTTCAATCCTTTTTATTCTATGTCACCATAACTTGGTTACCGGAAATTTTATCAGATTACGGCTACTCGATGAGCACATCTGGTTGGATCGTATCTTTGATGCAATTTATAAGCTTACCATTTACCTTCCTAGCTCCTATTTTAGCAAATCGCTTAAACCAACAACATCTAATTATTTGGATTATCGGAATTTGTTCACTTATTGGCTATAGCGGTCTCTTAACTAGACCTTCGTTCGGTTGGTTAATGGTGTACATTACCTTTATTGCGATTACTTTAGGTGCAAGTATCAGTCTAGCACTCACATTTTTAGGTTTAAGGGCTAGAGATGCACAACAAGCGACAGAACTTTCTGGTATGGCGCAATCTATCGGATATTTGTTAACAGCATGCGGACCTATCTTTATTGGTTTTTTATTTGACCTAACACATTCATGGATAACACCAATTGTAACCATTCTAGTCATTTCCATACTTCTCATCCTATTTGGTCTAGGTGCAGCTCGAGATAAATATGTGTTGGATTAAAATTTAAAGAGTTGAGACAAAAGTATAGGAAGCAATGAAAAAACGGACAATTATAAATAGTGCCTATACCCCGCCCCGGAAATATACGACGCTTTCCGCGGGTGGCTGGGAGCCTCCTCGTGCCAATATTTTGATAGCCATTCCGTTTAAAATCCATATGACCTGTACCCATTTTTCCCAAAATAGAATTCCAATGTTTGTAGTTCATGTAATTTAGCTTACTTCGTTCATTAAACCTCTTCCAAAGGTCAACTTTCTATTCAATACGCCAAGAGAACTACTCTTAGGATGGATAATCCTTTCCAAAATAGAAGAACATAAAGTGAAACAACGGAAAGGAGACTCAGAATGTTTGATCACAAAGAAATACATGTACATGGAAGTACTGTTGGATTCCAAACAATTATGCACACCGGAGAACATACTGTTGTCATTGACGAGCCAAATTCTGAAGGTGGACATGATGCTGGTCCAGACCCACTAAAGGTTCTGTTAACTTCACTTGCTGGTTGTGAAAATGCGGTTGCCAATCTGGTCGCAAATGAAATGGATTTTGACTTACAGTCTATTCACTTTGATATTAAGGCAACTTATGACCCTAGAGGGTTAGCTGGTAAAGCAGACGTACGTCCATATTTCTCTAAAGTCATTCTTGACGCAAAAGTTAAAACGAGTGAGCCAGAAGAGAGAATTAATGAGTTGGCAGAGAAAACAAGTGACCGTTGTCCTGTATATGCAACATTCGAAGCAGCCGGGATAGAACTGGAGTCCAATTGGAAAAGCGTGTAACACGAGAGGCCTTAGCCTCTCTTTTTTTGTATCCATCACCTTTATTTCCATATAAATGGAACCTTAATGAATCTCAATCGTATTACATATAGTGAAAGGAGTACTTACATACTGGAGGTGATTACAATTGATGTAATGGATATGTATTGGTGGCTGTTATGGGGTAGCTTAGCTATCGCTATCATTTTTTTATTTCTAGGTAATGTGTTGGATGGACTCTTGGATGGATTAGGAGAGCTTTTTAACCCACTCCTATTGTTTGGAACTCTATCTGTCATTGCAGGTTCTGGCGTACTGCTCACGAAGTACACAGTATGGAGTCCCCTCCTCGTTTTAACCATCAGTATTTTCATTGGAATATGCGCTTATTTTCTTCTTTATTACTTCTTGATTATTCCAATGTCCCGAGCAGAATCCTCTAATGCCATTTCCGTTTACGATTTACAAGGAAAAATGGGTGAGGTTCTAACAACAATTCCTGCAACAGGAATGGGAGAAGTGTTCATAGAGCTCCCAAACGGAAGTAGAAATGAAACGGCTAAAAGCTTTGACGAAGCCGACATCCAACAAGGAACAAAGATTGTCGTAATCGAGGTTCAAGATCAAATTGTTTATGTATCTAAATTAGAAGAATTAGATTAAGGGGGAATTAGATGGATTTTATTATCGTTATTAGTGTTATTGGTGGTGTTCTCCTAGCATTCGCACTGTTGTTTGCGGTTCGCTATAAAACCGTTGGTGCAGATGATGCTATGATTGTAACAGGTAGTTTTTTAGGAAATAAGAATGTACATCGCTCCGAGGACGGAAGTGGGATAAAGATTGTTCGTGGCGGCGGTACCTTCGTCGTTCCCATCTTTCAGCAGTTCGAAAAACTCAGTCTCCGATCTCATAGCTTAGATATATCCACACCAAATGTTTATACCGAAAATGGTGTGCCTGTTATGGCGGATGGAACTGCAATTATAAAGGTTCAAAGTACGACGGAAGGTATTGCAACTGCTGGAGAACAATTTTTAGGAAAAGATAATTCCGAGCTTAGAAAAGAAGCACAGGAAGTCTTAGAAGGACATTTACGAGCAATTCTTGGAACTATGACGGTTGAAGAAATTTATAAAAATCGGGAACGTTTTGCTCAAGAAGTGCAGACACAGGCTGCAGTCGATTTGAAGAAAATGGGATTACAAATTGTCTCCTTTACTATTAAAGATGTCCAAGATGAAAATGGATACTTAGAAGCATTAGGGAAGCCTCGTATAGCGGAAGTGAAACGCGATGCTCAAATTGCGGAAGCGAACGCCATGCGAGATGCACGGATTCAAAAAGCACAAGCAGAAAGAGAAAGTAAAAGTGCTGAGTTACTTAGTGAGACTCAAATAGCAGAGTCTACGAAAGACAAAGAACTAAAAGTTGCCTCATATAAGCGTGATCAAGATACAGCTAAGGCCGAAGCCGACATGGCGTATAAACTTCAAGAGGCAAAAGCACAACAACAAGTGAAACAAGAAGAGATGCAGATTCAACTTGTGGAGAAAAATAAACAAATCGAAATTGACTCCCGTGAAGTAGAACGGAAGCAGCGTCAATATGAAGCAGAAATCTCTAAAAAAGCGGAAGCGGAGCGTTACGCAGCAGAGCAAAAAGCCGAGGCAGACAAAATTGCTCGTGTGAAAAATGCGGAAGCCGAAGCGGAGGAAATACGTCTAGATGGGCAAGCAGAAGCGGAAGCGATTCGATTAAAGGGTCTTGCAGAAGCGGAAGCGAAAGAGAAAATCGCAGAGGCAATGGAAAAGTATGGCGAAGCAGCTATCTTAGAAATGATTATCAACATGCTTCCTGAATTTGCTGGAAGAATTGCAGATCCGGTTCGCTCTATTGATAAGGTAACCGTTGTAGACAATGGCAATGGAGAAGGAGATGGGGCAACAAGAATGAGCAGTTACGTCACGAAGCTTATGAGTCAATTACCAGAAACCTTAAAAGCTGTCTCTGGAGTGGATTTAAAAGGGATGTTAGACAGTGTTGCAACAAAAAGCGAATCTAAAATTAATCAAAACCTGCAAGCAACCACTCCTGCTAAGACAGAAGAATAAGAAGTCTAAAACTCGGGGAATTCCCCGAGTTTTTTAATACACTTCTTTATTTTTTTCCACACAAGCTTGTACGGCCCTTTCAAACATTCCATCCAAGTCTTCCGTTTGTAACACCTTAAGTCCTGCTGCTGTAGAACCTCCAGGTGTCGCTACTTGATCGATTAAGTCCTTTGGCTTTTGACCAGAGGACAGCATCCTTGCTGATCCGAGTATCATTTGGGAAACAAGCTGTTGGGCAACAGCCTCATCAACTCCTTTTCCCCTAGCAAGTCGTGTTAATACCTCGGCAACGTAATACATAAAAGCTGGAGCACTTCCCGTAACTGGTGTAAGTGCGTGTAATTGTTCTTCCGTTACACGTTGCGCCGGGCCAATACCTTTCAAAATAGTTAACAATGTTTTTTCTTGAATCTCGTTGACATGCTGACCTAGTGCATACAATGTCATCGACTGCCCTATTTCTGCAGCAGTGTTTGGCATAACCCAGGCAACAGCTGCACCTTCAGGGAGTGGGGCTTCTAACTCGCGCACCCCAACCCCAGCTGCCACACTAAACACTAATTGATTTGTTAGGTAAGGGGACATTTCATGCAAAAGGGATTGCTGTTGGCTCGGAGGAACTGCTAAAAAAAGAATATCCGCGTTTGTGACATGGTCTTTCCAGTTTGTCGTAATCTCCACTCCATATTTGTTTTTCACCTGTTCTAAACGTGCCACATTACCACGGTTGCTCATTACAATATGAAATCGGTCTTGCTCTTGCTGAAGAATGCCCGAAATAACTGCTTGTGCCATCCTTCCTGCACCGATCGTTAATAGTTTTTGCATCCTTGTGTCTCCTTTTTAGAGTTGAAGGACGAGGAGATCGCCTTCCAGCTCCATTACTAGTCTTTCTTTATAATAGTATATCGTTTCTTCTTTTAAATGACCGGTTGCCATCGTGATGTTCTTAATTTGATTGGCTTTCGCTATCTTCTTCACCTTTTCAAACATGTGTTGAGCAATTCCCTTTCGAAGATACACTTGATGGACAAAGAAAAAAGGGAGAAAGAGCTCGTTGGCTACGAATTGAATTGGAGAACACGCAACTAGTTCCCCTTGATCCTCGATAACAATCGTTTGAATAAAACTGTTGTCGTTCCAGTTTACAGGCATCGCTTGTTCCTTTTCGATGAGGGAATCCAAAAATGGTAAATCTGTCTTCTTCACTTGGCGAAGCTTAAACATGCTGCCAACCTTCTCTTGTAAGAAAAGCTTGAACCCACGTGTGTGCCATGAGCATGTCTCCGACTGAATTCATATGGACCCCATCCGTTGTTAAGGCTATGCGTTTGTTTACCGACAAAAATTTCATAAAGGCTTCATGGGTTGGTACCAATATAGCATCATACTGAGCAGAAAGCTCCTGGACGATTTTAACGTAATCTTTCAGCTTTTGGTTCCCTTCGGACTGGGTATCTTCTTGTAAAATCGTTGGTTCCATTAAGAGAATCTTTGCTCCTGTTTCGGACTGAACTTGTTGTAACAAGTCCATATAAATGGAACGGAACCTTTCTGGTGTCACCTGCTCCTTATGTGGGCTATCTAATTGTCTCCATACATCATTAACTCCAATAGAGATACTTAGATAGTCTGGTTTATAAGCAAGGACATCCTCCTTCCACCTTTCCTCCAGCTCGGTTATTTTATTTCCACTAACTCCTTTATTCACAACTTCTATGTTTGCCTCTGGATATGTTAAAATCAAGTGGTTACGAATGTTACGGACATACCCAAATCCAATTCCCTCTTGGTCGTCAGCTCTACCTGCGTCCGTAATGCTATCTCCAATAAACAAAAAACGTAAGCTTCCTTGCATGATAATCCCCCTTTCACACAACTCTCTTCTCATCATACCACTTCATGTCTATCCAAAAAAAGAAACAAGACCACCCTTTTAAGAGCGGCCTTGTTTCCTTTTAAGGTTTATTAAACAGCCTTCACTTTCAGCTCAACATCAATGTTACCACGTGTTGCCTTAGAATACGGGCAGAAATCATGGGCCATTTTTGCAAGCTCTTCTGCCTCTTCTTGACTTACACCACCGATTTCCACATTTAATACGACACCAATTTTAAAGCCGTTATCCGCCGAATCCTTTAAAAGGCTAACATCTGCTGTTATGGAAGAATCAATATTCTTTTTCTGTTTAGATGCCATCAAGTTTAAAGCACCGTCGTAGCAAGCTGAATATCCAGCTGCAAATAGTTGTTCTGGATTAGAGCCTGTCTCACCTGAATTTCCTGCAGGGTTAACTAGATTTAAATCAATTAGACCATCATCTGATTTTACATGTCCATCTCTTCCACCTTTTGCAGTAGCATGGGATGTAAATAGAACTTCGCTCATTGCTTCCACTCCTCTTTTTATAAAATGTACCTTAATGGTATTCCTTTCTTCAGTATAAAATAAACATTCTAGTTGGTAAAATTTAACGAATCCCCATTAAAAATACAAGGATAATTTACTTGTATTTTCTAATCCTAAGGAAAGAAAGGATGATGAAAAAAATGGATACGATGAGTAAAGCGTTTGAAGCTCTTGAATCTGCACGAAAAGCTGTAGAAAATGCCCAGGGGAACCCTTTTTTATACACAGAAGCGCAAAGCGAACTCAAACAAGCAGAGGACTTAATCCTTCAAGCACAACAGCAAGTTAATCCGGGACCAGAATTATATCGTGCACAAGATTTATTACGTTTACTTCAAGAAACACAACAGAATCTTTAATCCTGCCTAATCACTAGTACATAGCCTGTACTAGTTTTCTTTTTTGGACAAGTGTAATGAAAGCACAGTTTCCTGAATAGATATGTACAAGTTGAAACAAAGGGAGAGAGAATCAACATGCATACATTTCTAAGCTATGTCTTTCTAGGATTATCATTAGCGGCACCAATTGGCCCTATTAATGCGGCCCAATTGGACAAGGGGTTAAAAAATGGGTTTCTCCATTCTTGGCTTATCGGGATAGGCTCCCTTTTTGCGGAAGCACTATTTATGATCGCTGTGTACTTTGGCATCGTAAATTTTTTGGAAATTCCTTTTATGAAGTCTTTTCTTTGGTCTTTTGGATGTTTCGTTTTAATTTACACCGGAATAGAGAGCTTTTCGTCTGCAAATTCATTTTCGGTTGACGCCAGACAGAAAGAAAGCTCCCTTCACAAAACGTTTTGGACTGGTTTCATGTTAACCATTTCAAATCCACTGTCAATCTTATTTTGGCTCGGTATCTATGGATCCGTTCTCGCAAACACGGTTGCACAATATGACCAATCCCACATTATTCTATATAGTTCAGCCATTATTTTAGGTCTTATCTTATGGGATTTCTCTATGGCTTTTACTGCAAGTACGTTTCGAAAGATTATGAAACCAAGTCTATTAACCGGACTTTCTAAACTATCTGGATTATCCTTGATTGGATTTGGAATTTATTTTGGCTATCAAGCCATCAAGCTCATATTCCATCTGTAAGACAGGCACAATCGCCTCCTTCCTGTAATACATTGCTCGGGAAGGAGGCTTTTCGTATGCACCTTTATACAAAATCAGAGCTTGAGCATATACAGGATAAGAGTTGGCAGCTAGATGCATATCGTGCTTTTCACGAAAAATTTATAAACAAAACGTATAAGTTCCCATGCATCCCCGCTACCCAAGGATACCAGCTTGACCAGCTTCGATTTGTTTTTTTACCAAGCCCATTAAATTCCGAAACCTCCTCCTACCTTGCAGAACTGTTAGAGCACTATGGGAAAAAGGCGAAGAAAATCGGCGACTACACGTCGTTAGTTCTTTTTCTTGAGCGCACAAAAAAGGAGGAAGGATTATCTGTTACAGCCTATGAGGACTGGTTCTGGAACCTTTTACAGGAGGTTCATGAAATAGATTCGACACCTTGGCCAGAAGAAATACCACAAGATCCCCATGACCCCCTTTGGGAATACTGTTTTAACGGGGAACGATATTTTCTTTTTTGTGCCACTCCTTCCCACGAGAAACGTCAAAGTCGTTATTTTCCTTTTATGATGCTTGCTATAACTCCTCGTTGGGTATTTCAAACCTTTTTAGAGAAGCCAGGAGCTGGGAAAATAAAAGGCCAAATAAGAGAGCGCCTTACAAAATATGACGCTGTTGCCCCCCACCCAGATTTAAATGTCTATGGTTCTGACGATAACTATGAGTACAAGCAATATTTCTTACGAGATGATCAATCCTCATCACGGAAATGTCCGTTTCACGTCAAAAAACACCCCAAAAGTTAGTCAAACTTTTGGGGTGCATATCTTCAGTCTAATCTTTTTCATATTTATCCCATAAGGAAGAAGGATCCATAGGTTCAGGTTGGTTCTTCCACCTTTTCCTCATAAATAGCGTCACGATTGCAATTAATACAAGAAATAGTAAACTAATGAAAAACCCAGGCCGACTTGCTCCATCAAAAAGAGTCCCGGTTACAGCTAGGAGAATTAAGACTAATCCAAAGAGATTTAAAAATTTATCCTTTCCTCCTAATGAAATTAACTTTCTAAAACTTAGTAAAATAAACATCCACGTGTACAAAAGCATAAGTCCTGCAGCCGTAGTAAGGTATTCATATATCTTATCCGGTAACAACAGAGATACGATAATGGATACGACAAGTCCGGAAGTAGTGAGGGAAAGTGCGCGATACGGAATATTCCTTTTCCCTACCTTTGATAAACCATTAGGGGCATCACCTGCTTTTGCTAACGTTACAAGCATGGTCGTAATCGCATATAGAGATGCCACCATTGTGGAAAAACCTGCGATTACGAGTGCACCATTAAAGACGTGTGGTACAAAGGAAAGGTTATATTGCTCCAGCGCTAACACAAAGGGACTATCTTCAGTCGTAAAAGAATCCCACGAGAGTAAATATAACGCCAATCCAATGGATAACAAGTAGATAATTGTAAGTAAAGTGAGCATTACTTTTCCAGATTTTGGACCTTCCTTCGGATCCTTTAACTCATTAGCCATAATCCCCATGACTTCGATTCCACCGAAGGCATAAAACGCATAAATAAAAGATGTCCATAAACCTAACCAGCCATTTGCTAAAAATTGTCCAAACGTAGTTGGTACCCCCGCAGGATCTTGGTCCCCTTCTAGTACTCCAAACAGGGCAAGAGAAGCAATAATAACAAACATTAATATCGCCGCAATTTTCACCACTGCAAATATATTTTCAAATCGCTCAAATCCATTTATTCCTGTTAGGACGACAAGCAAACCTAGTACGCCAAAAATGGTTGCTAACAACCATAGAGGAACGTCTGGAAACCAAAATTGTGTAAAAATTCCCAATGCAGTCAACTGACTCCCCATAATTAGCATTTCGGATGACCAATACACCCAACCGTTACTAAATCCAGCCCAATGGCCAAACGCTTTTTTGGCATAGGAACTAAAAGAGCCTTTAGTCGGATGTTTTGCTGTTAGCTTTGCTAAGGAATCAAACACAATATACGTTGCAAGTGCTGCAAACAAAAATGCAACAAGGACAGCGGGCCCACCCTGTCTAATCCCTATACTAGATCCAAGGAAAAAACCTGTCCCAATAATACAACCTACCCCTAACAAGGAAAGCTGCCACCATTTCATTTTCTTCTGGCTATTCGCAGACATGATCATTCCCTCCGTTCATCTTGTATAGTGTGACAGATGAAGGAGGGAATTATTCTAGCATTTATCTTCCACAATTTTAGGATTCAGCACGCTTTAAATTCGTTGATGACACATTTTTTTCTTCTTTTTCTTTGGCTGGGCTTTTTATAAAGAAAGAAAGTAGCAAGCCAATTACAGATAATCCTGTTGCAACCCAAAAGGCAACATTAACACCATGAATTCGCCCGCTCGGATCTCCTGCTGTTCCGGTTTGTAAGGTAGCCGAAGTCATAACCGTAACAAGTATTGCAGTTCCTATTGAAGCCGCAACTTGACGCATCGTGTTATTCATAGCCGTTCCATGTGGGATAAGCTTCAATGGAAGCTGATTTAAACCTGCAGTTGTCACAGGCATCATCACCATAGACATCCCAAACATTCGTATTCCAAATACAATGGTTAAATAGGTTAAAGATGTTTCCGCAGATAAGTTTGTAAGGAAGAAGGTCGTAATCGTCATAATGGATAAACCAGTTATAGCAAGCCAACGAGCTCCTATTTTGTCAAAGATTCGACCAGTGATTGGGGACATTGCCCCCATTAATAGTGCACCAGGCATGATCATAAAACCTGATTCTACTGCAGAGAACCCAACCATGTTTTGCATGTAGATCGGAAGAATAGTCTCTGAACCGATTAAGCCCATAAATACGATCATCCCAATGACGGTCGTAATTGTAAACGTCTTGTATTGAAAGACTCGGAATTCCAGGATTGGCTGTGCCAATTTAAACTGGCGTAAAATAAAGGAAGTTAAGCAAATCATACCGACAATTAACCCGATGATAACCTGAGCGTTATCCCATCCGTTATTACCAGCGGTACTAAATCCGTATAGTAAACCACCAAACCCTAACGTAGAGAGGATAATGGAAAGAATATCCACTTTCGGAAAGGTTTGCTTCGTCACATTTTTCATTGCTAAGTATGCAAAAATAATATCTATAATGATGATCGGCAAAATAATCATGAACATCGTGCGCCATGGATAATTCTCTACAATCCAGCCAGACAAAGTTGGACCAATCGCCGGCGCAAAGGAAATGACCAAGCCGACGGTTCCCATTGCAGCTCCCCGTTTTTCAATCGGAAAGATGGTTAGAAACACGGTCATCATAAGTGGCATCATAATTCCTGCTCCACTCGCTTGAACCACTCTTCCAACCATCAAAATAAAGAAGGTTGGTGCAAAGATACAGATTGCAGTTCCAACCGCGAATACGCTCAACGCTACAAGAACGAGTCTCCTCGTCGTAAAGGTTTCAATTAAAAATGCCGTGACTGGAATCATGACCCCGTTTACAAGCATAAAAATAGTAGTTAGCCATTGGGCCGTGTTTTCCGAAATATTAAAATCAGCCATAATATGTGGTGTCGCAGTTGCCAATAAGGTTTGGTTCAATATAGCAACAAATCCACCTGCCAAAAGAACGGCAACAATCGGAAAACGGTGAAAGGTCTTTGAATTTTCTTCTGGCCATTCATTTGTCATGTGTTCTCATCCCCTTTTTATTTGTTTCTTTTACTAACATTAATCGTAGATTTTCCACTTCTGGTTTTATATCTGAATATCCAGACAAATGGGTTAAGATTGCTTTGATAAGAAACATCCTAGGATGTTCTCTTTGATCCTCTTCTACTAGCAGCTGAATAGAGTCCATCAGTTCTTCCTTTTCGGTATTATCCATCTTAAAATGGTGTAATTTACGTTTCAGTCGTTGTATAAACTCTTCCACCGTCTCTTTTTCATCAAACGAAAAAGGGTTTGGAGATGCTTCATACTCATCCATGACTTTCAAAGGAATAACAGGCTCTTTCCGTTTTCTTTTCTGAACAATGGCATCTACAGATTCATAAATAGCGTGAGCTACCTCTGAGAGGGAAAGGGGTTTTTGCTCTTGGGTAATTAAATGCGTGTACTCCTTCATAATCCCTTGAAACATGAAGGTAACGTCCCATATATTAGGACGAACCTCGTCTCCAAATATGTCCTCAAGAATATGCTTATGCCAGTTGACCATCGTTCTTCTAATATTCTTCATGAACAGTCTGATTTGATTATTCCCTGGCAGAGACCTCGAAATAGTATTGAAGAAATCCTTATTATCTTTTAATCCTTCTAATTCTACGATAATCATTTTTTCGAAGCGCTCTTCGGGGGAAATTGACTGATTCAAAATGACAGACCTTGCTCGATCCATCATTTTCTCATGATTATATTGAAAGACCTCAAGAAGTAGCGCTTCCTTTGAATCAAAAAAGGTATAAACCGACCCTTTAGAAACACCACAGTATTCGGCTATTTCCTGAACAGACGTAGAGAAATATCCCTTTGAAGAAAATAAATGCATAGCTGCTTCCATAATTTTCAATCGTTTGTCTTTCAAAACTCTCCCACCCTCTATGACTAAACAGTCAAAAATGAACTGTATAGTTCTGCAATGGTTAGAATTATAGGGTCTCTTTATATCCCTGTCAATTGACATGCACTTCTGCCCATTTTCTCGAATAGGGTAGAAGGAATTCATCTTTAAGGAGGAGTATGCATGGAATCTCAAAACCTAAATTTCCCTCCACAACATCAGCCTCAGCAACCTGGGATTGAAGGGTTAATGGTTCCACCACCTATTGTGGAGGATCCAGCATATAAAGGCACCGGAAAATTACTCAATAAAGTAGCGATTGTTACAGGAGGGGATAGCGGAATCGGTGCAGCAACTTCCATTGCTTTTGCTAAGGAAGGTGCTGATGTGGTCATCGCTTACTACTATCCATATGAGAATGAGGATGCCTTTCGAACAAAACAAAGAATTGAACAATTAGGTAGAAAATGTCTTCTTATTGTTGGAGATTTAAGAGATGAGGATCATTGCCACCATGTGATTCAATCCACCGCGCAAGCTTTCGGAAAAATAGATATTTTAGTCAATAACCATGGGGTCCAATTTCCTCAAAGCAGCCTTCTGGATATTTCATCAGAGCAATTAGAGGACACCTTTAGAACGAACATATTTGCTTTCTTTTATCTCACTAAGGCTGCACTACCTTATTTAAAAGCCGGATCTAAGATTATCAATACTACTTCAATTGTGGCTTATGAAGGAAATAAGCAACTGTTAGATTATTCCGCTACGAAAGGTGCGATTGTTGGATTTACACGAGCACTATCTCAAAACTTAGTTGACCGAGATATATACGTAAATGCTGTTGCACCTGGTCCTGTTTGGACTCCATTAATTCCGTCTAGCTTTTCTGCGGAGGACGTAGCTACGTTCGGAAGTGATGTACCAATGAAACGAGCTGGGCAGCCTTTTGAGTTAGCTCCTGCGTATGTGTATCTAGCTTCCTCCGATTCCTCTTACGTGACAGGGCAAGTTATCCATGTGAACGGAGGAAAAATGGTAAGCTCCTAGTCATAGAGGCTGATAAGGGGTCATGGTCGACCTTCTTATCAGCCCTCTAAATTTACATAAACTTTATACAAAATAAACGTCCTCTTTAAATATCTTTCATGTAAATGCACTATGATGGAAAGAAGGAATCTCGTTGTTCGTTCGTATTTACTTGTACATCAAATATGTGGACTAGAAAGGGCTGGTTAAATGAATCTCTATCTCTCCTCCACTTTATGCTGGGCTTATCCAATTAATGATGTCCTGCGTATCGCAAAGCAATTAGAATACAATGGTGTAGAAGTTTGGGCAGAGCAGGTTTGGTACCATGACACAACCATTGAAAGTATGGTTCAGACGAATCAAATTTGTGGAATGGATCTTAGTTTACATGCTGCAAGTTGGGATTTAAATATTACATCGTTAAACAAAGGAATTCAGAGACAATCTATTCGTGAAATAGAGAAGTCTATTGTACTCGCCCAGCAAATCGGCGCATCCTCAGTAACGATTCACCCTGGAAAAATGACGTTAGAATCGGATTGGTTAGATTATCATTATCAAGGTATGATTGAAAACCTACAACATCTTGCACAATTTGCAAAGCAGGCAGATGTGGACCTTTCCTTAGAGTTGATGGAGCCAAAAGAAAAAGAAATTATTATTACACCTGAGCAGATAAATCGACTGCTGGAAGAACTACCGGATAATGTGTACGTTACGTTCGATTCTGCTCACGTTCCATTGACCGAGAATATATTAGATTACTTTAAAAGAACGAACCGAATTAATAAAGTACACTTAAGTGACTGCAATGAATACGTAAATCATCTTCCACTTGGAACAGGAGTCGCTGATTTAAATCCTTTTCTTGAGGAGCTTCAAGCATTCCGACATCCTATCGTCATAGAAGGATTTGAAAACAATAAATCTCTTTATAGTCTGCTGACGAACACCAAATTTTTAAAACATTTCATACACAAGCAAAACTCTTTTCAGAACTTCGGTTAATGTGGAGGCTGGGACAAAAGAATAGTAAGCAATGAAAAAACGTACAATTATCATTAGTTCCTATACCCAGCTCCGGAAATATACTACGCTTTCCGCGGGCGGTTGGTGAGCCTCCTCGTGCTGACGCACTGTGAGGTCTCACCGATGCCTTTCTCCCCACTGGAGTCTACGTATATTTCCGGGGCTAGTATACGCTGTTGTTCGGCTTTTCGGCTTATCCTTTTCGTTATGTCCCAGCCCCTTTTTATGTAAAGTGATAATTCGTCAAAAACTTCATGAATTCTCTTTCCGATGAATGGTTATATTTCGTGATGATGTACGTGTTCGCCTTAGGAAGTTCTTTATTCGGCCAATACACATCAATTAGCCTACCTTCCAATAGCTCTCTTCTCACTGTTGCCCTCGGTAAAAATGAAATTCCAATACCTTCCGTGATAAATCGCTTCGTAATATGAACCTGAGAAACTTTCATACATTTCACCGCAGGAAACATTGCCTTTAAATCACGCAATAATAAATCCCAATACCCTGGATGGTTATGTGTCAATATGTAGTTGGACTCTATAAGCTCTTCCACATCAATTGGAGGAGCTGATTCACTGTCTATACCATCATGACTCGTAACAAGGATCACTTCATCTTCATAAAGCAATTCTGTTGTAAGTTCGTCCTGTTTAGCAGGCATACAAGATAAACCTATATCCACTTCTTCTAATTGAACAGCTCCCTCAATATCTGCCGATTCTAATATATTTACCGTAACCTCTACCTTTGGATGCTGCGTCACATACTGTTTTAATATATATGGAAGAATTGTATCTGCAATTAAAGGTGAAATTGCAATTCTTAGCTTAGTTAAATAACCTTGGGATATCGTATTCATATCCTGCATACTTTCTTCATAAACCCCTAGTACTCGCCTTGCATGAGACAGAAATTTTCTTCCTTCTTCAGATAAGACTACTCGATTATTACTCCGTTCAAACAAAGAAACTCCTACATGTTTTTCCAGCTGTCTGATATGGACCGTTACGGTTGGCTGAGAAACATATAACACTTCTGCTGTCCTACGAAAGTTTCCTTCTTCCGCTGCAACGACAAACGTTTTTAACCAATTTAATTCCATACATCCACCTCCCTTTATTAATAATTTTAATTATTATCATTAATTATATTTAATTTTAATAATTATCTAAACCTTTTATAATCATAAATAAGTCAGATATCAAAGGAGTTGCTTACGATGATACAACCCGGTTTGAAAGGGATTATCGCTACCGAAACCTCCATTAGTCATGTAGATGGTGAAAAGGGACAACTGATATATAGAGGCTACAATGCTTCCTATTTAGCCGAGCATTATTCATTTGAGGAAGTAGCATTCTTACTTTGGGAAGGGTATATACCAAATGAACAGGAGCTTAATTCCTTAAAGAGGAAAATGAGTGGGTATCGAACTATTCCAACGTATATAGAAAAGATCCTTCTTACCTTACCCCATGATATGGATCTCATGTCTGTACTGCGTACCGTTGTTTCTTCCCTTAGTTCTCCGACGTTCTATTTGAGAGAACCAAAAGAGCAGGCTATCCAGATTACAGCTATGCTTCCAACGGTTATCGGCTATAGGAAGAACCAACTTGAGGATACATCTATGCCTGAAATTCCAGAAGAAGTGGATTTTGTAGATTACTATTTACGTGTATTGACAGGCAGAAAGCCTAATAATTACCACAAAAAAGCTCTGGAAACTTACTTCATTTTGACGATGGACCACGGGCTTAATGCTTCCACCTTTGCCGCTAGAGTAACTACATCTACAGAATCTGATCTTGTGTCCGCTGTAACATCTGCCATCGGTACGATGAAGGGACCACTACATGGTGGTGCACCAACCGGAGTTATACAACTACTAGACGATGTTATGGAAGACGGAAACACTGATGATGTAATTAGAACAAAACTAAAAAACGGAGAGAAGCTGATGGGATTTGGACATCGCGTGTACAGGACTATCGATCCTCGAGCAGAGGTACTAAAGCATAGGCTGAAACAATTGGCAGGAAAAGACGCTTGGCTAGACTTAGCTATAAACGTTGAGCAAAAAGCTATCCAGCTATTAAATGAGTGGAAACCGGGAAGACGTTTGTACACGAATGTTGAATTTTATGCCGCGGCAATCATGAAGGCTATTGATATGGAGCCAGCCTATTTTACCCCTACCTTTACTGCAAGTAGAGTGGTTGGGTGGACTGCCCATTGTTTAGAGCAATCTATGAACAATACAATATTCCGCCCACAATCTAAATATATCGGTCCACCTGTTCAAGTATAATTCAGAACCTCCTCTCTTCTCTCATATAACCGATCAATATGGTTATGATAAAGATGTTTATTTCTTTACAACTGAAATAATATTGTTCATCATATAGAGAGTGAGGAGGTTAAAACATGCAAAATTTTACATATTACAATCCAACTAAGTTAATTTTTGGAGAAGGGCAAGTCGAACAACTAAAACACGAGGTACCACAATACGGTAAAAAGGTTTTATTAGTATATGGTGGCGGAAGCATTAAACGAAATGGTTTATATGACCAAGTTCTTTCCCTCTTGTCTGAAATTGATGCAGAGGTGTACGAGCTTTCCGGAGTTGAACCTAACCCTCGAATTTCAACCGTGCGAAAAGGGGTTGAAATTTGCAAAAAAGAAGGTATCGACTTTCTTTTAGCTGTTGGGGGCGGTAGTACAATCGACTGTACAAAAGCAATCGCAGCAGGCGCTAAATTCGATGGAGACTTCTGGGATGTAGTAATTAAAAAAGCATCTGTTACGGATTCCCTTCCATTCGGAACTATTCTTACTTTAGCGGCAACCGGATCAGAAATGAATGCCGGCTCTGTCATTACGAACTGGGAAACAAATGAGAAACACGGATGGGGAAGTCCCTACAGTTATCCAAGGTTCTCTATTCTTGATCCAGTGAATACCTACACGGTACCAAAGGATCAAACAGTTTACGGAATCGTGGATATGATGTCGCACGCGTTTGAACATTACTTCCACCATGAACCAAACACATTATTACAGGATCGCATGGTTGAAGGTCTTTTGAAGACCGTAATCGAAACAGCACCGAAGCTATTAGCTGACCTAGAAAGTTATGAACACCGCGCTACTATCCTATACAATGGTACAATGGCATTAAATGGAATGGTGAATATGGGATATAATGGAGATTGGGCTTCCCACAATTTAGAGCATGCTGTATCCGCTGTTCATGATATCCCACACGGCGGTGGACTAGCCATTCTTTTTCCTAACTGGATGGAATACGTTCTAGACGAAAATGTTGCTCGGTTTAAGCAGCTAGCTGTCCGTGTGTTTGATGTGGATGAAGCTGGAAAAGAAGATCGGGATGTTGCATTAGAAGGAATTCGCAAGCTAAGAGAATTCTGGAATAGTATTGGTGCTCCAGCGCGCTTAGCAGACTATGACATAACAGAGGATAGTATTGAAGAGATGGCAGAAAAAACAGTCATCGCTCGCCCAGAATTCGGTAATTTTAAGAAGTTAAACAAGCAAGACTCTATTGCAATATACAAGAAAAGTCTATAAATAAAATATGTTAAACCCGGACTAATCAGTTCGGGTTTTTTAATGACACAGCGCTGATATCGAGCCGATAAGCGCCGATATAATTTTTTTCGCTGATATACTAAAATTTTCGCTGATATATGGATTTTTTGGCTGATATACGGAATTAATCGCTGATAAAAGTTACCCGAGTACTATCAAGTATTCGTTTCTGGTTTCTGTTTTTCATTCTCATCCTTAGGTAGAGGATCAATCGTATGATTATAACCATAACCTTTTGAAATGGTCATTAGTGTTAAGCCTAAAACGAGTATAACAACAATGACACATACTAAACTAATAATTAGAATCTTCAAGACGTCCACTCCTTCACTACTCAAAGCTTAAAGCCTCCAAGTCAGATTGACAAGCACTTTTTATATCTTTCCACCAACATAATTAATCCGTTTTTCACACATACTATACATACTTAGATAGAGGAGGATGTACAAGTGAACAAACAGCAATTAGAAGAAAAAGTCCACCAAATATTAGATAATTATCAAATTGGCACATTAGCAAGCATAAAAGATAACAAACCTTTTTCTCGATACATGACTTTTTTCCACGAAGGACTTCATTTATACTCTGCTACCAACAAAGATACACACAAGGTAGAGGACTTAAAAGAGAACAATCAAGTCCATATCCTAATTGGATTTGAACATAAAGGATTGCAGGATTCGTACTTAGAAATTGAAGGGAAAGCAGAAGTTAAAGAATCATCCGATATGAAGCAGAAGGTTTGGAATAATGACTTAGAGCCTTGGTTTGAAGGGCCAGATGACCCTAACTACGTTGTCTTAGACATAACTCCGACAGAAATTCGACTTATGAATGAAAGGGACCATCAGCCTCATGTGTTAGAAATCTAGAAGGGGTTGTAAGGGGATAGTCGCTCCCATATAATACAGGTAGTAATGTAAAGGAGCGAAGCCTATGATTGACTCTCCAGAATAACCTTACTAATAAAATCTGGAGGTAAACATGATACAGACAGAACGACTAAGCTTATTACCATTCACAAAGGAAATGGTTACAGCTACAATAAAAGGGAAAGACACATTAGAAGATTTGATACAACTTAAGGTTTCTTCGGAATGGCCAAATACAGACTATGCGGAGATCCTCCCCTTTGTGGAAAAACAACTTATACAAAATCCTGGAGGGAGCAAATGGAGTTATTTAATTGTAAATAATTCAGACCAAACGGTAGTAGGTGAGGTCGGTTGTAAGGGCGGACCAGACGAAAACGGTCTGGTAGAAATTGGGTACGGAGTTGTTCCATCCTATCAGCGGAAAGGTATTGCAAGTGAAGCCGTAACTGGTTTAGTAAATTGGTTACAGCAAGAACCAGGTGTTTCTAGAATTGTAGCAGAGTGCTTACCTACTAATGTAGGGTCAATACGAGTCTTAGAAAAATCAAGATTTGTCCGAACCAAGACAGACGAAGACATGATTTATTGGGAATATAAATAATAAGGGGCTGGGACATAACGAAAAGGATAAGTCGAAAAGCCGAACAACAGCCTATACTAGCTCCGGAAATATACATAGACTCCAGCACGAGGAGGCTCCTCAGCCGCCGGCGGAAAGCGTAGTATATTTCCGGAGCCGGGTATAGGCATTAATTATAATTGTTCGTTTTTTCATTTGCTTCATATTCTTTTGTCTCAACCTCTTATTTACAATACTTTTTGAATAATACTTAATGCATCCTCTATGTCTTTTTTGGAAATATTTAAGTTCGTTACGAAACGGATTCGGTTTGGTCCCATTCCACCAGCAAGAACCCCATGCTTTTTCATGTTGTCGATTAGCACATCGGTGGAGATCGTTTCTTTCGTAATTTCTATCATCACGATATTCGTCTCCACTTGGTTGACGACTTCTAATCCCTCTATTTGCCCCAATCCCTCTGCTAATTGCTTAGCATGGAGGTGGTCTTCTGCTAAGCGATTAATATTTTCTTGCAACGCAAGTAATCCAGGAGCCGCAATTATTCCGGCTTGGCGTAAACCGCCACCTAAACGTTTTCTCCACTTTCTTGCACGGTGAATAAATTCGCTTGAACCAGCAATAATCGAGCCAACTGGTGCTCCCAATCCTTTTGATAGACAAAACTGGATTGTATCCGTGTACTGAGCGAAATCCTTCACATTACGACCACTCGCTACCGCTGCATTAAATAAGCGAGCTCCATCTAAATGGACCGGAATTTGATGCTTTTGTGCAACCGTATAAATGTCTTGCATATTAGCAATTGGTACTATTGCTCCTCCAGCTTTGTTATGTGTGTTTTCTAAACAAATCATTCCCGTTTCAGGAAAGTGGACATCCTCTGCGCGGATACTCGCCTCGACTTCCCTTGGGTCCATTGCACCTCTATTCCCTTCAATAGTACGTGGTTGGACACCAGCGAATGCAGAGATTGCTGCCCCTTCATATAAGAAAATATGGGCATTAGCCTCTAAAATAATTTCTTGGCCTGGACGGCAATGCGTTAAAGCTGCAATTTGATTCCCTTGTGTCCCACTCGTTACAAACAAGGAAGCTTCTTTACCGAGGATCTCCGCTGCTTTTTCTTCTAAACGATTGACAGACGGGTCTTCCCCATACACATCATCCCCGACTTCAGCTTCATATGCGGCTTTCCGCATCTTATCTGAAGGTAAGGTTACAGTATCACTTCTTAAGTCAATCATCTTAATCCCCCTATTCATATGGAACGATGCTGCTCGTTATTTTATTGCAGACAACACATTGAACAACGTATCTTTAAACTTTTTACGATCTACTTTTTCACAAACTCTTACATTTGCTGGCTTCTCTAACCTTCCATTGATATCTACAATGCTGTATCCACGCGTAAATTCCCCGGCTGTCTCAACGTCTACATAATAAAAATTAGATTCTAGCATAATAGAGTCATCTGCTGCTATAGCCATTAGTAGCGTATCCGGATGGGTCGTACCGTCCAAACGGTGTACGGTCTTATTAAATTCTTTGACCACCTTATTTACAGCTTGGAAAAACACAGCTCCTTTTGTATGAAGACTTGCAATCTCTTCATGATCTGAATCGAACATTAAGGAGTATTTCGTACACATTTCCCACCCTACCATAGTAATAGGAATTCCAGCATTTAAGACGATACGCGCCGCTTCTGGGTCAACGAAGAAATTATATTCTGCTGCCGGCGTGATATTCCCCAAGGCATTGTTCGTTCCTCCCATAATATATAAATGAGCAATTTCCGGAACGATGGTTGGATCCTTTTTGATAGCTAATGCAATATTGGTTAGAGGTGCTATCGCTAGCAAATGAATTTCACCTGGATGGTTATGTACCGTTTCAATTAGAAAATCAATGGCATGGACTTCTTCTGGACGTTGAACCGCTTTATTAAAAAAGCTGTTCCCCATCCCATCACTTCCATGGACATCTTCCACCGTTCGGTGTTCCATCTCCCCTGTTTGCATAATCGGCTTCTCAAACCCCTTATACACAGGAACTTGTCCACTTTTACCAGCTACCTCTATTGTATAAAGCGCATTTTCAACTTGTTGGTCAAACTGTACATTGCCTCCGGTAATCATGATACCTTCCACTTGAAAGTGGTGTAAGGCAGTTAAAATCGCAATTGTGTCATCCCCAGCTGTATCGGTGTCAATTATGACTCGTTTCATCGTCCACTCTCCCCTACTTAACCTGTTGTGCTAATCCGGTAATATAATCAAAAAACTCTTTCGCCTCCACGTTATACACAACTCGAACCTCTCTACCATTATCAGATAAAGCTGTCTTCCCTTGCTGCGGGGCTTCCGTAACCACTGTACTTTTCACTGTCTTGGAAGTAACAAGCTCTGGTTTACCGACAGAAGCTGTTGTTAACACATCCCATAAGAAATAAGTCGAGTTCGTCTCTGCGTGAACAAGTGGTGGAACCGCTGCGTAGCATTGACCTAAGAAGTCTACCCCTTCAAATTTACGAAGAGAAGCCCAATGGTTCCGTACATCAAGCGTTAAAGGAACTTGCTGTGTACTTTCTAGAGCGACCATTTCGATGTCCAAACCACTTGCCCAAACGCGTTGAACTGCTTCTGGATCCCAAAAAGCATTCCACTCCGCCGTTCCGTCATGCTCTGGCTCCTGAACATTTCCCACTTCTTGGAATGTTCCACCCATCCAGACTAATTTTTCAATTTTATCTTCAATATCTGGCGCCTCATCTAATGCACGTGCTAAATCAGTTAATGGACCAGTAAACAACAACGTCGTTTTCTCTTCCGTCTTACGAATCGTATGAATCATATGTATATGAGCATACTCCTCAGTCAATGGAGCATCCATCTTACCCTTTTCATTTAAAATGGGTAACGCATCTACGTAAAACGTGTGCATTCTCCAGTCTTTTGGAAAGGGATTTGCTCCTCTAGAATTAGATGGTGCAACCTCAATAGAGTAACTACTGAATCGATCAATTATTTTTCTACTTGCTGAAATACCAGGCTCTAGATAGCCATCTGCTGGTATGACTGAGACCCCCGTAACTTCTATCTCTTTCATCTGTGTAAGTAAGAATAATGATACGAGGTCATCTACACCTGCATCATGGTTAAAATATACTTTTTTCGCCATGTTTTATCCCTCTCTTTCTAGACTACTTGTTTTATTTTATAGAATTTTCTTACGATTAACCAGCCGTATCCGGTAGATTTTTTGCTTTTCTTTGCCTTCGTTGATAGGTCATGAACAACCCGATAATAACGAATAAAATACCGATACAGGATAAATAGAGTTTTTCATAGCCATAGTGCGTTACAATTAGTCCTAGAGAAAATGAACCTAATGCAATGCCTGAATCATATAAAGTATAAAAGGTAGCTGTTGCGTGACCACTTCTTTTTGGATGTGCTGCTTGAATCGCCATGGTCTGAAAACTGGGGAGTAGAGAACCATACCCTAGACCAATAACCCCAGCAGCTAACAGTAAGAATTGCAGAATTTGTGAAGCTTAGTAATATATAATCCAAGTGCAAAAACAATTAAACAAGGTAAAATGACCCAGGAAGGACCTCTAGAATCAAACAGTCTTCCCAGAAACGGCCTAGAAGCTATCATAATAACTGCAAAGACTAAGAAGAAATATCCAGAAGCCGTTGTTAACCCTAGTGAATTGGCATAAACAGAAACAAAGGAAATAACACTTGAATAGGATAGCGCAACCAAACTACTTATAGCCGCAATTGGCAGAGCTTTCAACTCAAACAGGTCATGGATGGTAAACCCTTTTTTATGTGAACTTGATTCCTCTAAATCCTGGGGTACATCAACAATAGATGCAAACCAGATACCGATTAAAGTAAATATGCTTAAGTAGATAAACAAGGATTGGAAGTCTATCCATTGTAACAATGTCAACCCAATAAATGGACCTACTACGACTGCTATGTTCATCGACATAGCAAAATAACCTAATCCTTCTCCTCTTCGTTGAATTGGAATAACATCTGCTGCAATCGCTCCTGTTGCTGTCGTTAAAATACCAAACGATAAACCTTGCACAAATCTAAGAACAAGCAAAGGTACAAATTGATCCACCCATATGTATAGAAACATAAGCAGAGCAAAGGCAATCATAGAAAGAAATAATCCTTTTTTCTTCCCTATTCTATCAAGTAATCTTCCCGAGAACGGTCGCACAAGAATAGCAGCGACTAATATCGTGGTAACAATTAGACCACCCTCCGCTTCCGATTTCCCCAAGTCACTCACCACATAAATTGGTAAAGTTGTGATCAACGTATAAAACGCAACGAAAACAATGAAATGCGTCATCGATACACTAATAAAGCTTTTTGTCCAAATTGGCTCTCGTTGTTGTGTCATGTCGTTCCTTCTTTCTTCATAGTTATAAGTCAAATAGAAAAGCTCACTACCTTGTGCAGTGAGCATTAGCTTGATTGGAACGCTACTACTTTTGTTTCCTCTGTGTGTTTCAATGCCTCTTCATAATACTGTAGAACTGCATCTACATAGAGGATATCCCCATAACAAGCTTTGTATTGTTCCGCTTCCTCTCGAATACAGCTGTATTTCCCTGTATGAGAAAGTTCTTTATATTTCTCCTGTGAGAATTGAATCGCTAACTCCTGCGTATATGCACCGCCATTTTGTTGAACAAATTCAATAAACCCAAGTCCAAAATTATAAGACTGTAATGCTAATTTCACGTCATAGTCTGCTTTCGTAAGGACCCGCTTAAAATACTCGACTCCCTTTTCGATGGAAAGGTTCGAATCCTTTATACAGCCAACTTCTCCACAATAACTCTCGGAGGCTTGCATTGGGTCTTGTCCACGGCCACCACTCTCTTGCATCATCAATGCCAATACAACAGCTGTATAATCTTCCAGCTGAGCTTTCTTTAACTCTGATTCAATTTTTGATTCATAGGCCAATACTTGTTCAGACAATGAATAAGGTGATTCAGGTGCTCCTTGTTCATGGTTTGCAACAAGGGAAGCTATGGCATATAAGCCAAACAGCATTACAGCAAACCCAAGCAAAAGTTTTATTCCAGTTCTGCGAGTCTTTTTCAATTTCATTCCCCTTTTATCACGCTGTATGACTATCTATATCTTATCATGATAAAAACAAGGAAGCTATGGAACAGACTTACAATTAAGGGGATAACAGCCCTTCCCCGTTCAGCAAACTTACATATGCTAATACTGAAGATTTTCTTTTTGAAAGAGGTGAACGTTTTGAGTATAGTAGCTAAAAGAAAACGTCTCAAAAATAAACGTGTCGTTAAACGCAAAGGATCCGGTTGTGGGTGCGGAAAAAAAGAAAGATAATTAAAATAGAACTCCCCATAACGGGGAGTTATTTATTTAATACATTGTCCGGGAATCAGTACGCTTCTATCTAGTTTCACCCCAACAGGGTTTCTATAATCGCCGCCAAACCAGCGATTGCTAAGATAACAATTAACGGAAAAGCGATGGCTGGTAAAAAGACGTACAAGCTATACAAGATCGCTGCAGACCATATCCCAGTGCACCAGTGACAACTTAGCAACTCACCCATGAATTTTCTGATACCTGTTCCCTTTGTAGAAATCGTTATTTCTATCGTTCCATCTTCCAGTTCTACTTCCTCCTCTTGTATAAAAGGTTCACGAATCCATTTTGTAATCTTGTCGTAAACGATAAGATGCGTGAAACGGAAACTAGCTAGGCCAAGCAAAATAAACAAAAACCAACTCACATAATCTCCCCCTTCTTGATTAGCTTATTCGGGAGGAGATAATTTGATAGAAAAAATTTACCTTTTAGACTTCTCTTGGTTTCACGCTTTTCGTAAACGGTTACTGTTATAATATGTAGATTTCCATCGATGAATAATGATTTACACAGCATTTTAGATGTATTATCATATGTGAAAGCAAAGGCCGAAGGAGGAAAAGAACTTGATTATGAAAAAGCTTATCCCAGTCATTTTTTTCCTAGCCTTTCTCATAAACCTCCCTACTCATATGACCTATTGGAATCCGTCCAACAATCTAGTAGCTGTCACCACAGAAGGGATTGACCATGCAGAGGTCATGGATTGGCATCTAGATGTACATCTAGACCAAAAGGGAAAAGCCATTTTTGGCATACCCTTTTCATTAATGGGAACAGTAATTCTTGTATTTGCGGTGGTTATGAAACCTATTGTATTGAACCGGCATAGGTTTTTAACACCTATTTACTATCAATCATCCTACTTAATTTAAATCATCGTTATTTCCGTTTTCATGTCATTTCGTCGAAAGGAGGAAATGCGATGCTCGCAATCGTACGGATGATTATGATTGGATTATTTTCTTTCTCAGCCATTTGGTTAATGGCTTATCAAGGAATCGAAATCTTTCACTCTCTTATGGATTTATTAAACAAGAATCATAGACTTTAATGGACACTATCAAAAGACCCGTCTCAGATGTGAGACGGGTCTTTGTTTACTTTGATTCGAGCTGATCACAGTAAACCTCTATCGCTTTACTCATAAAGGCAGCAAGGCCATGCTGATATTGATCAATATTCTTTCTAAAGCGCTCATCGGAAATATATAATCCTCCTAATCCACGGAAAATCTCCGGCGTACACTCATAAAAATAATCTGTAATCGATTGTCTATAACGGCCAATTAACGACTGAACTTCCACATCTCTTGGATCGTGATTTATCAATCGAATCAACCCTCCATAAATTTCATCATTCTGTTCTTTAATTCGACGCCAATCCTCTTCTGTATATTGCTTCACTCTTCTTGCCGACTCTTTGTAAGCATCCGTGTGACCATAGAGCTCCTTTGATTCTTGTTCATATTTCTTTTGATGCTCTTCTATCTTTTTCATATCAAATGGTTCAAACATTTCTTCTATACTCATTTGTTTACCTCCATCTAACGACTCAATTGTCTTCTCAACAGACTGCAGTATTTTCTCAAGCCGCTGCTTTTTTTCTTCTAAAAGCTTTTGGTGGTTCATCAACGCTTTTCTTCGATCGAAATCTGGCCGGTCAATGGTTGCTTGAATATTCTTTAACGAAAACCCTAACTCTTTAAAAAAGAGAATTTGTTGAAGACGTGCACAATCTTCGTCTGAATAGTAACGATATCCGTTCTCCTTCACTTCTTCAGGCCTTAAAAGCCCAATGCGGTCATAGTAGTGCAGCGTCCTGACACTAATCCCCGCCATCTTCGCAACCTCTTTGATTCGATACATGATCAACCACCTCGATTTCATCTTAAACTATGACGCAACGTAAGAGTCAATCCTAATAATGGAGGTTTTATTATTTTTCTTCTAATGATTCTACAGTAGAATGTACACGTAATTTATTTTCTATAAAGTACCCATATATAGAGGCAAGTATTTGTTGAAACAACATACCTATAACAACTGGAACTGCTACAGCATAAGGAAAATAGGCAACTGCAATGACTGCACCCGCACTTATATTTTCGCATCCCACCTGTAAATGTCAAGGCTATGATCACGTCTTCATCCTGCTTTAACAAACGACCGAAAAGCCAAGAAAGCAAATACCCTGTGAATGCAATAAAGAACACTGTAGCCCCAACCTTTACTAAATGTGTATGAAACGGGACAAGGTATGGTGCTACTACTGCACTATTAATCATAATTACTGCGGCTAAGCCTAGCTTAGAAAACGGTGCAAGGATTGGAGACAACCTCTCTTTCGATTGTCCCTTTGTCAAATGGTTTAAGACCACCCCTACAATTGATGGGATTACAATCATGCCTAGCAAACCTTTCATCATACCTAAAACATCCATTTCAACAGATGCATCCACAAAGAAAGAAAGGGCAAAAGGAACAACGAACGGGGAAAGAATAGTATCAATAAGAATAATGGATAATGTAAGTGCAGTATGCCCCCGTTTCATAGATACCCAAATAAAACTTGTAATGCCGGTAGGAATAACCATTCCTAGAATTAATCCAGTAACTGTGAGTGAATCCCCACGAAATACAAGCGTACCAATCCCCCAAGCCCATAAAGGCATTATAATATGGAGGATACTTAGAATAAGAAGTATTGGCACCGGATGAAGGATAGCCTTTTTCAAAGACTCAAAGGACGAACCTAAGCTTCCATTAAAAGTCATAAAAGCAAATATCCATGGTACCAGTATTGCTAATGGAGTGAGCCATGTTTCTAGCATTACTCCAATTAGGACACTTAGCGGCGCAATAAGCGCCATCATTTTTTCCAAATAATGATCAATCATACGTAGCATACATTCGTCTCCTTCTTGGCTGGCATACCCTTGATTATAAACGGTATGCATCCTAAATTGAATGGCGGAAGCCCGACAGAAGCACCATTTATCATTTAACAGTAGTAATTGATAGGACAAAATTCCCAATCTGATGTAATTGCGAAAAAAATTTCACTTTCCTATTGAAAATGATTATCAATATCATTTATAATACATGTATAGTTCACTTCCATCTTTACATGTACTAGATACTTGAAAACACTTTGAGGATCAATTGATTGCTTTTGTTTACCCCCAATTAACAAAACTTTGAACCCCTTTAGAGTGTTTTCTCTCAGAGACAGTTTCCTTTATAGACTGTCTCTATTTTTATGTTCTTTTTGTTAAATAAAGTGTTTATATTTATCAATATCTTGTAAACATGTTAAGATGATAAATAGTTCAATAACTGTCTTCCCCTCTCAAGGTAAGTCCATCCCTTATCGTTTGTTTTCACCACATGAAACTCTCGGTACCCACCCTTTAATTAAAATTATTATAAATAAATATTGATTTTTAATAGATTTATATTATAATTGTACATGTTACTAAATCATTAAAAGGAGAGGTGTTAAACCATTGAGTACGGACAAAAAATACTTAACGACTAGCACTGGCGCTCCCGTTGGAGATAATCAAAACTCCATCACAGCAGGCCATCGTGGTCCAACATTAATTCAAGACGTACATCTATTAGAAAAGCTTGCTCATTTCAACCGTGAAAGAGTACCTGAACGTGTAGTTCACGCTAAAGGTGCAGGTGCACACGGTGTTTTCGAAGTGACAAACGACTTATCCAAATACACAAAAGCAAACTTTTTATCTGAAGTTGGTAAAAAGACGCCTATGTTTATCCGTTTCTCTACTGTAGCAGGAGAGCTTGGTTCAGCGGATACAGTGCGTGACCCTCGTGGATTTGCAGTGAAATTCTACACAGATGAAGGAAACTACGATTTAGTAGGTAATAACACACCTATCTTCTTTATTCGTGATGCGATTAAGTTCCCTGACTTTATCCACACTCAAAAACGTAACCCACGCACACACTTAAAAGATCCTAACATGGTATGGGATTTCTGGTCTCACTCTCCAGAATCTTTACACCAAGTAACTTATTTACACGGAGACCGTGGTTTACCAGCAACTCTTCGTCATATGAACGGATATGGAAGCCACACATTCAAGTGGGTAAATGAGCAAGGTGAAGGTGTATGGGTAAAATACCACTTCATCTCTGATCAAGGTGTTAAAAACATGGATGAAGCATTAGCTGGAAAACTAGCAGGTGAAAATCCAGATTACCATATTGAAGATCTTTACAACGCTATTGAAGATGGTGACTTCCCATCTTGGACGCTTTATGTTCAAATCATGCCTTTAGAGGATGCAAATAGCTATCGTTTCGATCCATTCGATGTTACAAAAGTATGGTCTCACAAAGACTATCCACTTGTTGAAGTTGGTAAAATGACACTTAACAAAAATCCAGAGAACTACTTCGCTGAAGTAGAACAAGCTACTTTCTCACCTGGTAACTTTGTACCAGGTATTGAAGCTTCTCCGGATAAAATGCTACAAGGTCGTTTATTTGCATACTCTGATGCACACCGTTATCGCGTCGGTGCTAACCATAACGCATTGCCAATCAATGCTTCTAAAGCACCAGTTCATAACTATCAACGTGATGGTCAATTGCGCTTTGATGGTAATGGCGGCGGTGCTCCAAACTATGAACCTAATAGCTACAATGGACCGGTTGAAACTCCTGAAAACAAAATCGCTCCATTTGAAGTTTCTGGTTTTGCAGACAGCGTAGCTTACGATCATAACGATCACTACACACAAGCTGGTGATTTATATCGTCTTATGAGTCCAGAAGAGCGTACTCGTCTTGTTAACGCTGTTGTAGGTGGCTTACAAGGTGTTGAAAAAGACGAAATTAAGCTTCGTCAAATTTCACATTTTTACAAAGCTGATCCAGAGTACGGTACTCGTGTAGCAGAAGGTCTTGGCTTACAAGTACCTCAAAACGTTTAATATTCTATTAAACTAGTTCATTCCATTTTTTACCGCCCCAAGTGGGCGGTTTTTTTTTGTAAATAAATCGCAAAATATTTTACATCTTCTTTTTACTCTTCCTATCTCCTTCTAGCTTCTTCATACAAAAACACCTTTAACCCTTATGCTACAGTCATTTCTTTAAGATTACGGTTTCATTTCTAGAGGGATCGGTATTTGTATATCGGTAAGAAATTCCAACAAAATGGTAGGATTCTTTAGGTTAGACTATTTGAGCTCGTTTAATGCTAAGTCAGTCCACTTAATGCTCTCTTATCACGTTTTAACTGATTTGCGCATGCTTACGATTAATCCTATTATTAAAAGGTGATTAAACTCTAAGGAGGAATTGACAATTAGTAATCAGACGGCAACTGTCCCTGTTATGGACACGATGGACACGGTGACTTTTGAAAAACCGATACCAAAAGACGGAACCGCGATGTGGGAACTAGTGAACCAATCAACATTGGATCAAAACTCAGCTTACAAATATATCATGATGAGCAAGTACTTTCGAGAAACATGTGTAGTAGCAAAAGAAAATGACAAACTCGTAGGATTCGTAACCGCATTTATCCCCCCTGAACAATCAGATGTAGTATTTATTTGGCAGATTGGTGTAGATTCATCCCAACGTGGAAAAGGAATTGCATCCAAGCTCTTAAATGCACTAGTTAACAGAAGAGCATGTAAAGATGTTCGCTTTGTGGAAGCAACTGTTACTCCATCTAATAAAGCATCCCAATCCCTTTTTAAACGACTCGCCAGAGACCATGACACAAAATGCACGGTCACGGAATGTTTTGCACAGGATTTATTTCCTGGAGATGAACATGAAGCAGAGTTAAGTTTTAGAGTTGGTCCGTTGAGACCAAAAGAAGAATAAATGACAACGGTAATTTTGATAAAAAGCAAAGATTAAGTAGGTTTATTAATAAAACCCACGGGTATTAAACCTATAATGTTTCTTAAGGAGGATATCAACGTTGACTCAAAACGAATTAGGTATATTTGAACAATTGGAATCCGAGGTGCGCAGTTACTGCCGTAGCTTCCCTACCATTTTCACAAAAGCAAAAGGCTACAAAATGTGGGATAAAGAAGGAAATGAATACATTGATTTCTTCTCAGGTGCAGGTGCACTAAATTATGGTCACAACGATCCAACTATGAAAAAGAAATTAATTGAATATATTTCAGAAGATGGAATCACCCATTCGCTAGATATGGCTACAACCGCTAAAGCTGATTTTATAAAGAAATTTAATGACGTTATCCTAAAACCTCGTAATCTTGATTATAAAATCATGTTTCCAGGACCGACCGGTACAAATACAGTAGAAAGCGCACTTAAGCTTGCTAGAAAGGTTACTGGCCGTACAGATGTTATTAGCTTTACAAATGGTTTTCATGGTATGACAATTGGTTCCCTGTCTGTGACAGGAAATGCTTTTAAACGTAAAGGTGCTGGAATTCCATTACAAAACGTGGTAACCATGCCATACGATAATTTCGTTAACGATGAGCTTGATACATTAGACTATTTAGAAAGATTCCTAGAAGACAATGGAAGTGGTGTAGAAATTCCTGCAGCCATGATTCTAGAAACAGTTCAAGGTGAAGGTGGAATTAACGCTGCTCGCTTCGAATGGTTAAAACGAATTGAAGAAATATGTAACCGCTGGGGTATCTTACTTATCGTCGATGATGTGCAAGCAGGTGTCGGTCGTACTGGCACATTCTTTAGTTTTGAAAAAGCAGGGATCAAACCAGATATCGTTTGCCTATCCAAATCATTAAGCGGATACGGGTTACCATTCGCTGTTACGTTATTCCGACCAGATTTAGATATTTGGGAGCCTGGCGAACACAATGGTACATTCCGTGGAAACAACCACGCCTTTGTAACGGCAACTGCCGCTCTAACTTACTGGGAAAATGAATCCTTCGAAAATGAGATTCAAGAAAAATCTACGATAATCTATGATTTTCTATCTAAAATTGTGAAGGATTACCCTGAGCTCAAAGGAGAAGTTAAAGGTAGAGGATTTATGGTTGGGATCAGCTCAGAAGTAGATGGTCTATCAAACAAAGTTGCGGCGAAGGCCTTTGAAAATGGTTTGATTATGGAAACTTCTGGACCAAAAGATGAAGTCTTTAAGCTTTTCCCGCCTCTAAATATTGATAAAGATGGCCTTGAAAAAGGACTCCAAATCATTGAAGAAAGTGTTAAAGAGCTAACAAAAGAACCAGTTGCGAATTAAACTTAGGAGGAACTAGACATGAAAGTAGTTGCATTAAAAGACATTTTAGGAACAGAGAAGGAAGTTGACGGAGGAACGTGGGTAAGTCGAAGACTTCTTACAAAAAAAGACGGCATGGGATACTCTGTAAATGACACCATTATAAAGGCCGGCACGGAAACTCATATTTGGTATCAAAATCACCTAGAAGCTGTTTATTGTATCGAGGGTGAGGGAGAAGTAGTTACACTTAGTGACAATAAAGTTTGGCCAATAAAAAAAGATATGATTTATGCGTTAGATAAGCATGACGAGCATTTACTGCGCGCACACCCTGATTCTGATATGAGAATGGTGTGTGTATTCAATCCGCCATTAACTGGCAACGAAGTTCATGATGAAAATGGTGTTTATCCTGTAGATGAAGATTAATACTAGTAACGTACAGCCTCTTTCCAGAGGCTGTTTTTTCTTGTTAGAATAAGGCATAACGATTTCATAGAAAGGCTAATTAGTATGAAAAATACAGAGATGATAAAGCTACATCCCCCTCTCCCAACTTCCTTTTATGAAAAACAAACGTTAGACTTAGCACAAGCTTTATTAGGTTGTGTGCTCTGGAAAGAAACCGAGGAGGGGTTAGCAGGAGGAATTATAGTAGAAACAGAAGCTTACAAAGGGCCTGAAGACCGAGCAGCTCATAGCTATAATAACCGAAGAACAAAACGAACAGAAGTTATGTTCGGGCCTTCTGGAAATGCCTATATGTACACCATGCACACCCATAATCTGTTTAATGTTGTGTCGGGACCAATCGATAAGCCGGAAGCCATACTTGTACGTGGTATTGAACCTTATTACAATCAAGAGCTGATGAGAAAAAGACGACCAAACGTAAAAACACCTTACCAAATGACGAACGGTCCTGGAAAACTAACAAAAGCACTTGGTATAACATTACAAGACTATGGACATACACTAAAGGAGCCACCTCTTTGGATTAGCCATAAACCTAAGGAATTTATGTCTTTTTCCATTAAATCTGGTCCACGTATTGGAATAGATAATAGTGGAGCAGCGAAGGATTACCCATGGAGATTCTGGATCGATAATAATAAATATATATCCCGATAGTTCGGGTAATATTTCCCAGGACATTAATAATCTGAAAATTAAAACAAGTGTAGATCCTACACTTGTTTTTTCTCTCTTACTACTGCATCTGGTGCAATAGTGATTTCTTCTTTGTATTCTACATATTTAATCTGACAATTTGGACCTATGTGCACGTTTTTACCTCTTACGGTATTCGCTCTTGTATGCTCTAGATAGATTGCTTCGCCCTCAATCATATCTGTTCGGAGTTCTTTTGCTAACCCTTCAAACAGGTTCTCTAACCCGAATGAGAAGCCACCTTTTACTACCTCTAACCTCTTTGCATAAATGGATGTGGCCGAACATCTTCCATGAAGTTTAACAGATAAGAACTCTGTCTTAAGCGAACCAGATACCGTAAAAGATCCGTGCATTCTGGCTTGCGTAACATCACAGTCGCCATTGACCTTTAAAGCACCTTTAAAAAGTAATTCTTCTCCAATTATTGCCCCTGCAATTTTAGTAGTCCCTTTTACTATTAATTCCCGGACAGATGCACTCCCTGCAACTTTACACGTCCCCTGGACTTGCACTGTTTGAGCTTGCATGCTTCCTTCAATACTAGTTTTCCCCTTTATGTCAACTAATTCAATGGTCAAATCTCCTTCGACTTTGGAGCTACCTCCAGATACGAATTCTTTACATATTAAATCTCCCAAAACGGTTCCACTTCCATTTATCTTCACATATCCGTATGAACCGCCAGAAGTAGTTCCACTTCCTGATATTTTTAATTCTCTCCATTGGCTCGAAATCACGAAGACCAACCTACCCTTCTACTCCGTTTATTTTAATTATATTGTTGCTTGTCCTTAAGCAAAACGGAAGGGAGTTGGAAGAACGCTAAGACTGTAGACGTATTTTATTTAATGCGTAGTTTCACTTGTTGCTTGGCAGGAATAGATTGATTCCTTGGAAAATTTTCTAGATCCGAACCACAGCTCGGACATTTAATTGCCTTTTCTGCAATGGAAGTAATACAATACGGACATTCTTTTTTTATCATAGAATCCATTGGATTTTGATCTGGTTTACGTAGACGATTGATTTGTCTTACGACTAAGAAAACGGTGAAAAGAATAATCGTAAATTGAATAAGAGGTAAAAAATACCCCATTATTAATCGTAGCTCCCCCATCATCTTGCGCTGCTAAAGAAAGGTAGTCCCCGTTTAAGTTAATAAACAAGTGGAAAAATTCATTTTTGCAAGTAGTAATCCAATTGGAGACAGAGTATATCCGTTTAACTCCAATATCAGCTGCATTGACTCGCATGACGAAATGTCGAAGTTCCTTTCCTTAAGGATTTCCATCGAAAACTCCTTTTTGATAATAGATATCTATGAGACGTTCCATAGCAGTCATCTCTTTCAAAAATAAAAAAAGCAAACGAACCTTTCGTCTGCTTAAGGATTTAATACTCGTTCTAAAAATTGTTTCGTTCTTTCCTGCTTCGGATCTTTTAGTACTTCTTCCGGTGGTCCTTGTTCCACAATTTTACTGTGATCCATAAAGATAACCTCGTCTGCAACTTGCTCTGCAAATTTTAACTCATGCGTTACAATGACCATCGTCCAACCTTCACTAGCTAAATCTTTTATCACTTGTAACACCTCTCCAACTAGCTCTGGGTCTAAAGCAGAAGTAGGTTCATCAAACAGCATCAGTTCTGGTTCCATAGCAAGAGCTCTTGCGATACCTACACGTTGTTGCTGCCCACCCGAAAGTTGAAAAGGATACAAGTCCTTTTTATCTTTTAGTCCTACTTTATCTAGTAAATTGTCTGCCAGCGCGATTACTTCTTTACTGTCACGCTTTTGGACAACGAGTGGTCCTTCCGTAACATTTTCCAATGCTGTTTTATGTGGAAACAAATTATAGGTTTGAAAAACCATACCGGACCGTTTCCTAAGGCTTAGAATATCATTTTTCTTGATTCGACTTGCGAAGTCGAGCTGCCATCCGTCATGGAATTCAAACAATCCAGCGTCTGGAGTCTCTAATGCATTTAAGCAACGAAGTAAAGTGGTTTTGCCCGATCCAGAAGGACCAATGATGGCCAGAACTTTTCCTTTTGGTATGTCCAAGTCGATTTGATCCAATACGTTTAAGTCTCCGAATGACTTCGTCAACCCTTTAACCGATAAATACATCATTGTCCTCCTTTCTACTTGGCAATGTGACGCTCTAGTCTATTCTCAATCAGCGTTTGAACAATGGAGAGCACAAAGCAAATAATCCAGTATAATAGCGCTGCTTCTAAATAGAGTAATAGAAAATCGTATGTTCGTGCCGTAATTTCCTGTGCTTTACGAAACAATTCCGTTACAAGAATTAGCGAAGCAAGAGACGTATCCTTTACTAAGCTTATAAATGTATTAGATAAAGGTGGAACAGAAACACGCGCTGCTTGTGGTAATACAATTCGTCGTAAAGCCTGCCCGTATGTCATACCAATTGTATATCCCGCTTCCCATTGCCCCTTCGGGATAGACAGTATAGATGCACGAATAATTTCGGAAGCATATGCTCCAACATTCAAAGAAAATGCAATAACTGCACTTGGGAATGGATCAATGGTAACGCCTAAATTTGGTAAGCCATAAAACACAATAAATAATTGGACAAGCAAAGGGGTTCCTCTTATCGCAGATACAAATACGACCGCAGGTGCCCTTACAATCGAAATCGTTGAAAGTCTCATTACAGCAACCACCAAAGCAATGAAAAGTCCTACAACAAATGAAATTAACGTGAGGGGAATCGTATATTGGATTCCACCTTGAATCATAGGCCAAAGAGAGTTGACGAACAACTCCCATCCATGCATATCGGCCGTTATCGTGAACAACAAATTATTTAACGGAAACATCTTCACCAAACCACTCTTTGGCAATTTTTGTCAAAGTTCCATCTTCCTTCATTGCTTCTAATTGTTCATTGATTGCTTCGACTAATTCCTCATTGCCTTTTCTAAACGCAAGTGCCGTTTCTGATACATTGTCTTCTTGTGCTGCAATTTTAATCGCGGCATCCTTCTGTTGATTCATATAATCTAAAACTGCTAGCTTATCATTTACGGTTACATCTACACGCCCCTGTTTAATAAGCTCGATAGATTGTGCAAGTCCATCAACCGGTACTAGTTCAGCACCATTTTCTTCCGCAATTGCTCCAAAGTTACTTGTCAGAGACTGAGCTGATTTTTTCCCTTTTAGATCTTCAAACGTTGTAATAGACGTGTTGTCCTCAGGTACCACTACTACAGCAGCAGAATACGTATAAGGAACAGAAAAATCATAGTTTTCTAGTCGTTCTTCATTGATCCCAACTTGGTTCGCAATTAAATCAAATCGTTCCGCATTTAAGCCAGCGAACATAGAATCCCATTGAGTTTCTTCAAACTTTACTTCGACACCCATTCTTTTCGCCACTTCACGGATGACTTCTACATCATAGCCAGTAAGTTCTCCAGCTTCATTATGGAACGTAAAAGGTGCGTACGTGCCCTCTGTACCAACGGTCAAAACTCCTTCTTCCATGACTTTATCATGTAAAGAGGCACTTTCTTCCGTTTTTTCTCCCTCTGCATTATGATTAGACTGTGTATCTTCATTATCGGATCCACATGCCGACAGGAATGTGACCAATGAAACCATTGCAAGTATCCATAAAAACTTTTTCATTTCCTTTAACCCCCATTTGAATAGTCGGAATTAGTTATTTTCAGAATGTGAGTATATCCCATCCTCACATCTCTTGTAAACTAAAACAGCTTCCTCTTATTTTATCCGTTCCAAAGGAAAATATTAGTGATTATTTAAACACTATTGTATATGTAATTTATGGATATTATGTTTCAGTTTTACATTTGTTAATTCATTTCTACTACAAATCTATTAATTTCTTAAAATGGCTAAGTAGAAGGACTTATTCCTCTATTATAATTGGTAGGAATCGACTATTGTGTAAATTTTCTGATTAATTTAGTGTAAAGAGTATCAACCGTGGGCCTATGATTGATAATTCTATTAAGGAGTGAGTATATGAAGAAACCCTTAGTAATTGGTATGGTGCTGACCTTAGTTTCTGGATCTCTATCTATCCCTCTTTCACCAGAAGTTTCTGCAGCAAAGAATGAACAAACAGATAAGAAACTAGAACAAATGAAAGTGATAGAAAAGATGGAAAACAGCAATAATAAAAAGCACGTTAAGGTTAAGTGGGACAAGAAACGTGGTGTACCTGAATTCATCACTGGGGACCTATCAGAGAGCTCCATTGATTCAGAGAAGGAAGTCCTTTCATTTCTAGAAGAAAACCGCGATTTATTTTCCCTACAGAATGGAACGTTCAACATTCTTCATGTTACAACGGACGAACTTGGAATGAGTCACTACAAAGTAGAGTTGCAAGTAGATGGCATCCCCGTCTATGGTTCGGAGTTAATCGTCCACACTGATAAGAATGGAACGGTTACTTCCATGAATGGACAGGTAGAGCCTAAGCTCGAGAATAAAAAGTGGAAAAAGCGTGTAAAGCTGTCCAGCCACGAAGCCATTCAAAAAGCAGAGTCCGCACTATCCTTTGCTCCTACTTCTAATAGCTATTCTGCAGAACCCTCTGCTAAACTATTTCTCTATCAGGATAAAAAGAAATGGCAACCTGTTTATTTAATTGATCTTCAATATATCCAACCTGAAGCAGGTCGTACTCAAGTATTTGTTAATGCAGGAAATGGTAAGATTGTAGAAACAATTGATATGACACAAGAAGCAGCTACTACAGGTACTGGGAAAGGATCTAGTGGGGAGACAGTTACCCTACAAACCTATCAGTCTAATGGAACGTACTATTTGTACGATACTTCAAAGCCAATGGATGGAATAATCCGGACCTACACGGCAAATCAAGGGTCCTCCTTACCCGGTAATTATGTGACGGACGCGGACAATAACTTTCAATCTAGTAATCAAGCAGCAGCCGTTGATGCTCATTACTTTGCAGGGTTAACGTATGACTATTACTATGACACACATGGTAGAAACAGCTATGACAATAATGGTTCAGATCTCATCTCAACCGTTCACTACGGTTCAAATTTTAATAATGCATTCTGGAACGGGTCCCAAATGGTATATGGGGATGGAGACGGATCTACTTTTAGTCCATTATCCGGTTCCTTGGATGTGGTCGCTCATGAACTCACTCATGCGGTAACCGACACAACCGCAAATCTCGTTTATCAAGATCAACCTGGTGCGTTAAACGAATCCATGTCCGATGTTTTTGCAGTTATTGTAGAAGCAGAAAATGGCGATTTTGACTGGCAGCTTGGAGAAGATATTTACACTCCAGGTACACCAGGAGATGCACTCAGAAGCCTAGAGAATCCTGAGCTATATGATCAACCTAGTCATATGGACGACTACTATAACACGTCTGCAGATAATGGCGGGGTTCATACAAATAGTGGGATTCCGAACAAAGCGTTTTACTACATCGCCAATGATATTGGCCTAGATAAATCTGGCGACATTTACTACAGAGCTCTAACAAGCTATCTCACATCCCAATCTGATTTTGAAGATGCTAGAAACGCTCTACTCCAGTCAGCTGAAGATTTATATGGTGCAAATAGCACTGAATACCAAGCAGTGTCTGACGGATATGCAGCTGTTGGCATCGGTTCTAATAGTGGGACAAGCAATGACACATTTGAACCGAATGACACGACTAATAATGCGCATGCCATAGAAAGTGGAGAAAATTATAATAGTTATATCTCTAGTGGATCAGATGTTGACTACTACACGTTCACTAGTAGTGAAACAGGCACTATCCAAGCGAGCTTAAAAAATCTTCCTGGAGATTATGATCTTTACTTATATGACTCATCAGGAACTCTACTAGCACAATCCGAGAATGGCAACACGAATAGTGAATCTATTTCCTATTCTTCCACTGCAGGTGGAACATTCTTCTTAAAAGTAGTGGGGTATAATGGAGCATCAAGTACTAGCGTAGCCTATCAACTGTCTGCAACATATCCAACTAATTCACAGACAACGGCTCAATGGTATTACGAATCCGCCAGTGCGGAAACGGCACATCCATATGCGAACAACTATCAAGGTGGACACACCTATACAAAAGTAGGTGCTCAAAAGGTTGCCCTTCATTTCTCTAGATTTGAGACAGAAGCAGGGTATGATTATGTAGAGATAAAAGATAAGAACGGAAACGTTACAGCAACCTACGATGGAGCAAAATCAGCATTTTGGGTCATTGTAGATGGTGATACGATTTCTACGAACCTAGTAACGGACAGTATTATAACAAAATACGGTTATTCTATTGACCAAGTAGGTTATTTTAGCGATCAGCAACTAGCGAAAAAGAAAAGCAACATCGAAAGCATAAAATAACTTATCCCATATTCAAGGAGTTAGCTCTAGGAGGGCTAGCTCCTTCTTTATATAGTAGCTATGTTAGAATATGGTGGAAGGAATTTTCTCATTATCCAAAATAGAAATTAACGTTATCCATTGTATAAATCCTATCATTTTCCCGAAAAGAGGAGGATTCAGATGACCAATTCCATCATAATCGGGGCAGGAATTGTTGGTGTCTCCACAGCTTATCATTTAGCAAAGGCAGGACAACAAGTAACCATAATAGACCGTGAATCGGAAGGACAAGCAACAGCTGCAGCCGCTGGCATTGTATGTCCTTGGCTATCACAGCGTAGAAATAAGGCTTGGTATGCGTTAGCTAAAGGTGGCGCTGCTTATTATCCTAGACTGATTCAAGAATTAGAGGCTGCCGGTGAAACATCCACAGGATATAAACAGGTTGGTACATTAAGCATTCATTCAGACCCAAAGAAACTAGATGCCATGATTAAGAGAGCAGAAAAGAGACGTGAACAAGCACCGGAAATAGGAGAGCTTACTACATTGGGGCCCGAACAAGTAAGAAATATGTTCCCACCCCTTGCGGAAGGCTATGGTGCTGTACACGTAAGTGGCGGTGCAAGAGTAGACGGAGCTGCACTACGTGATTCCTTGCTTAGAGCTACGCGAAAGCTAGGCGCAGATTACATACAAGGAGAAGCAAGTCTTTGGACTAATAGACAGGATATTAATGGGGTTGTAGTAAATGGTCAGCAACTAGAAGCAGACCAAGTTGTCATAACTGCTGGAGCATGGGCTGGAAATATACTTACTCCTCTAAACCTCTCATTCCAAGTAGAACCACAAAAAGCGCAAATTATTCACTTACGCCTAGCTAACACAGATACTAGTTCATGGCCAGTCGTCATGCCTCCTAGTGATCATTATGTATTATCTTTTGACCAAGGAAGAATTGTTATCGGAACCACTCATGAAAACGGAGTAGGATTTGATACTCGAGTTACGGCTTCTGGTATAAAAGAAATTCTGGATAAGGCATTACATATTGCACCTGGACTGGCAGACGCAGAGATATTGGAAACGCGTGTTGGGTTTAGACCGGTCACCCCTAACTATTTACCAGTTTTTGGGGCTGTTCCAACTTATAAAAGGTTATATATTGCCAATGGATTAGGCTCCTCTGGACTTACATCAGGACCGTTTATAGGAAGGGAATTGGCCAATAGTATAATGGGCAATTCCACAGATGTTGAGATGGAGCTTTATGATGTAACTCAAGCATTGCAATAAGTTGTTGGAGGATATCAGCGATAATTCCCGTATTTCGGCGTAAAAATTTCGATATCAGCGTTTTTTTAATATATCAGCGAAAAAAATTATATCAGCGGTTTCCGGAACGATATCAGCGAACTCTATAAAAAAACCGAGCTAATCAATTAGCTCGGTTTTTTTATAATAAGTTTATTTAACCTAAAACAGCACGATCACTATCGAACTGTTCTCCACGAATTCTCTTAAACTCTTCTAGGAGCTTTTCGATGGTGAGCTCCTGTTTCTCTTGCCCACTAACATCCAATATAATTTGACCTTTATCCATCATAATAAGTCGATTCCCTAACTCTAAAGCTTGTTGCATGTTATGCGTCACCATTAATGTTGTAAGGTTGAACTTCTCTACAATTTCTCCAGTGAGCTTTGTGTTATTAGCTCAGCTCGCGAAGGGTCTAGTGCTGCCGTATGTTCGTCTAAAAGCAATATGTCTGGTTCCGTAAAAGTTGCCATCAACAAGGATAAAGCTTGTCGTTCTCCACCTGACAGCAATCCAACCTTTGCATTTAAACGATTTTCTAATCCTAGATGAATCGTTTCTAGAGATTCTTTAAAGAATTCTCTTCTTTTTTTATTCACCCCAATTTTAAATCCTCGTTTTTTATTTCGTGAATAAGCCATTGCCAGATTTTCTTCAATGGTCATGCTTGGAGCTGTTCCGGACATTGGGTCCTGGAAGACACGACCAATATAAGCGGATCGTTTATGTTCAGGAAGATTAGTTACTGGTTTACCCGCAATGGAGACCTCACCAACATCTGGTACAAGTGTTCCGGAAATAACGTTCATCAACGTAGATTTACCCGCTCCATTACTTCCAATAACCGTCACAAAGTCTCCTTCCTTCAAGGATAACTGAATGTTCTGGAGAGCTTTCTTTTCATCTGGAGTATCCTCATTAAACGTTATAGATATATCTGAAACTTGAAGCACGTTATCCCTCCTTCACACTTAATGCTGCTCGTTTACGTTGTCTTCGGAGTTTTTCTTTTCTTCCTTTTATGATTTTAGGAACGACCAGTGCAGCAATTACGAGTAATGCTGTGATTAGCTTCATATCGCCAGTTTCCAGAAAACCAACTTGCAGTGCTATCGTTACAACGATTCGATATACAACAGCTCCAAGAAGGACAGCTAGCGTTGTACGGACAATCGTTTTTGTTCCAAACGACGCTTCTCCAATAATGACAGAAGCTAACCCAATGATGATCATTCCTGTCCCCATATTCACATCAGAAAAGCCTCCGTACTGAGCGATCAGCCCTCCTGACATTGCAACAAGTCCGTTTGACAAACCCAGTCCAATAATGATGAGAAAATCAGTATTGGCAGAAAAACTCCGAATCATTTTTTGGTTATCTCCCGTTGCACGAAGAGCTAAGCCAACTTCCGTTTTCAAGAAGAAATCGATACATAATTTTATAAGTGCTAATAATACGATCATAAAAAATAAAACAGACCAAGTACTCGGTGTTTGCTGTAGCCCCATGTTCGTCAACCAACTAGTTATTGCTTGATCAATTCCTAAAGATGCCCACCAATCTCCAATTTGTTTAAAGATGGTCGGCTCATTTAACATTGGTAAGGTTGGTCTCCCCATAATCCGTAGATTAATGGAATATAAAGCTATCATCATCAAAATACCCGCTAATAGTGGGTTAATTTTCCCCTTCGTGTGCAGAACACCTGTGATACACCCTGCTAGAAAACCTGCTAAAAGAGCAAATAAGGTTGCGAGGACAGGAGGTACCCCACTAACGATTGAAATAGCAGCAACAGATGATCCTGTCACAAAACTTCCATCTACTGTTAGATCCGGGAAATCAAGCACACGAAATGATAAATAGACACCGAGAGCCATTATTGCATAAATAACACCCGATTCCACAGCCCCAAATATTGATATAAACATAATGTCCTCCTTCTAACTGAAAAGGCTGACCTAGAGAAAAGTGCCTCTCTCCAAGTCAGTCTTCCTAGTTATTCAGCTTCTACTAGTTGTGCGTTCTCATCCCAATCTGAATTCCATTCTACCCCTTGTTCCTCTGCCGCTTTTTTATTTATAAAGAGCTGCATTTCAGCGGGGTATTCAACCGGAATATCTGCGGTTGTTTTTTCCCCTTTTAAAATGTCAACTGCTATTTCACCAGCACGGTATCCAATTGTATGATAATCAATACCAAACGTTGCAAATCCACCTTTTTTAAGAGAATCCGGCTCCCCAACAATCAATGGAATATCTTGTTCATTCGCTACCCCAATGACACTATCCAAAGCAGAAACAACGGTGTTATCCGTAATGATATAAAATACATCTACGTCACTAACTAGTGTATTTGCCGCTTGCTGCACATCAGCAGAAGTTGCGACGGTTCTTTCCACAAGCTCTAGGCTCGTTCCATCGGTAGCGTCCTTCACCGCTTCAATCTGTGAAACAGAATTTTGTTCCCCAGCGTTATAAATGAGTCCAACTTTTGCTCCTTTAAAGTACTGATCAATAAAGCTTACTGTATTTTTAATGGCATCCGGATGTAAATCAAGGACACCTGTTATATTCTCACCTGGTTCATCCATGGATTCCACTAGACCTGCCCCTACCGCATCTGTCACAGATGTAAATACAATCGGAATTTCTTTCGTTGCTTGTAACGCACCAATTGCACTAGGTGTAGAGTTTGCAAAAATTAAATCTACATTATCTGCAACGAAGTTATTAGCAATGACACTCGCATTGTTCGGATCATTTTGTGCGCTTTGCAAATCATATTCCACGTCTAATCCCGCATCTGCTAAAGCCTCTTGGAATCCATCGTATGCTGCATCAAGAGATGGGTGCTCTGTAATTTGTGTCGCTCCTATTTTATACGTCGTCGAGCTCTCCCCAGATCCACCGCTGGCACTCTCACCGCCACTGCCACACGCGGACAGTAAAAGCAACGCTGCGAACCCACTCGCAATCCCTTTCCACAACCCTTTTTTCATGGCTTTGTTTCCCCCTATTTAATTATATTTTAAATTTTCAAAAGATTTAAACTACATTATATCACAGTAAAACTTCACTTGGGTAGCGTAAATTTTTCCCACTTTTCACGACACAGAAAAAAGCATTCTACATTTAGTAGAATGCTTACCTTCACTCGGTTGACTTCCATTTCCTTATCCTATCATTTTCATCAAATTCAATAATGACATCTGTTACTCCTTGTTGCTTCATAATCGTATCTTCCAGCCTATCTTTAATATCATCAGCTTGTTCAATCGTAAGCTTCTTATCTACTTCAATCACCACTTCTACGTGAAGCTCTTCGCCTTCTTTCATAACCGCAATCTCCGGAATATCTTTCACATCCGGATCCACCATAATTAAATTCCCAATTTTGTTTTGCATTTCATAATCCGCTTCACCCAACACACCTGCAGCATTATCCAAGAAGACTCTTCCTACTACAAAAAACATCATAGCCCCAATTAATACGGAAGCAATCCCTTCCGCTTGGTGAAAGTCCGTGTAATGAGAAATGAGAATAGCAATAATTGCTAGTGCCCCACCGGATGTTGCGACAGAATCTTCTAAAAAAACCAGCTTTGTTGCAGGCTTTGCTTTTCGATAATTTTTTAAACTACTTGAAATAACTAATAATCCAGTTGCCTCACTACCAACCTCATGATTAATCTCCTTCATTGCTTTAAATAGCACATACAGTTCTAACACTACAGCAATAGTCAATACCGCAATATTAATTAGAAACCCCTCTGAATCGATAGGATCAATAATATGTAAAATGCCCTCTTTTACGGTTTCATAAGACATAATTCCAACAATTAATACTGCACCTAATAACACTAAATTCACGAGTCTTCCGAATCCGTTTGGAAAACGTCTACTAGGTGGCCGTTTGCTTAATGCTGAACCTATAAATACAAAAAATTGATTGGCGGCATCACCAAGGCTATGCATTGTTTCTGCAAACATTGCTACATTTCCCGTAAAGAAAAAGGCTATACCTTTAACGGCTGAAATAATTGTATTAACAATTGCTGCAATAAGCGCTGACTTATTTCCTTTTTTTAACAATTTAAAGAAACTCATCTATTATATAATCCCCTTTCCATCTCTCCGTTATCTTTAGTAAAATGACTATGCATGGATATATTACGACTTTTATAAAAGGAGTACATCCTATTTTGCCTAAAATACTCATTTCTATTTTCATCATTTTTTTTTCTATATTTGCCTTATTTCTATTGTTTGAAAATCGCCACTTTTTTAAACAAAAGAATGTGCCGATGCCGACAGAATTACACCCTATTGTCGCGTCTAACATGCAAGAACTCATCACGCAAGCAAAAGATATCGGAATTAACATATTAATAACAGATGAGTGGCGTTCCATCGAAGAGCAAAATGCATTATATGAACAAGGACGTTCCCAAGACGGAAGCATCGTTACGAATGTGGAAGGAGGAGAGTCTTACCATAACTATGGACTTGCCATTGATTTTGCCATTGAGCTGGATAATGGAGATGTGATTTGGGACATGGCCTATGATGGAAACAAAAATAAACAAGCGGATTGGATGGAAGTTGTAGAAATCGCAAAGTCTTTAGGATTTGAATGGGGCGGGGATTGGAAGAATTTCAAGGACTACCCGCACCTACAAATGGATTTTGGGCTATCGATATCGGAGCTACAACGTGGAAAACGCCCACCAAAAGAAAAAGACGCCTAATTAGGCGTCTTTTTCGCATCCTCTATCGTTTCCACCAATCATCGAACATTGAAGCTGGTACTTGCCGCTTATGCTCTGTCATTTGGTAACGACGTTCAATCTGTTTCGCAACCGACGGCGAGACTTGTTTCCCTTCCAAGTAATTGTCAATATGATCATAGGTTAATCCAAGCTCTGCTTCGTCCGCTTGTTGCGGCGTATCGTCTAGCAAATCGGCAGTAGGTGCTTTTTCGTAAAGTCGAGCTGGGGCACCTAGCTCCTGTAAAAGCTGCTTGCCTTGCCGTTTCGTCAAGCCCGTAAGCGGAAGCAGATCCGCGCCCCCATCTCCATACTTCGTAAAAAATCCAGTCACCGCTTCCGCAGCATGGTCCGTTCCAATAACAAGTAACCCTTTTTGCCCACCAATTGCATATTGTGCGATCATTCTGGTTCTCGCTTTGACATTTCCTTTATTAAAATCACTTAACCTTTCCCCCATTTGCTTTTCATAGCTTTTCGCAAAGGCATCAACCGTTTCTAAAATATCAAATCGAACCTCATGGTTTGGTTGAATAAAGGAAAGAGCTAACTGTGCATCATCCTCATCTGCTTGTGTACCATGAGGAAGCCGAACCGCATAAAAATCAATGTCTTTTCCTTCTGCAATTAATTCTTCCGTTGCAAGCTGCGCTAATCTTCCAGCCAAGGAAGAATCTTGTCCACCACTAATTCCTAGAACGAATCCTTTTGCACCAGTTAAAAGCACATATTCTTTCATAAAATCTATACGTCTTCTTATTTCTTGTTTAGGGTCAATCGTCGACTTCACGTTTAATTCTTGTGCAATTTGTTGTTGTAACGACATATGGCATTTCCTCCTTCTAACACTCTATTTCCTTCATTTTATAGAATTGCAGTATTATTTTCCACAAACACGGTAGGTTTCTTACCATTTGAAAGACGGTTGAACATAGAGTCACTTCCCCAATTTTCATTTATTTAAAGCAGTTATGGTATGATAAAACTACATTTAAATGATGGAGATGATACATGTGAGACAAGATATTTTAAACAGACTTACGAAATACGTAAAAGTTGACACGCAGTCTAATGAAAACAATGAATCCTGCCCCTCAACGGAAGGACAATTGGTACTTGCAAATATGCTTGTTGAGGAATTAAAAGAAATTGGGATGGAAGACGTAACGATGGATGAAAACGGCTATGTCATGGCCACACTCCCTGCAAATACCGATGAGGAGCTGCCTACCATTGGCTTTTTGGCTCATGTCGATACAGCAACGGACTTCACAGGTAAAAATGTAAACCCACAAGTACATAGTGATTACGATGGAAAGGATATCGTATTAAATAAAGAATTAGGAGTCGTACTATCTCCTAAAGAATTCCCTGAGCTTCAAAACTATGTTGGCCACACGTTAATCACTACAGATGGTACAACGTTATTGGGGGCAGACAATAAAGCGGGGATTGCAGAAATTATGACAGCGATGGATTACCTTATCCAACACCCTGAACTAAAGCATGGTAGAATCCGTGTTGCGTTTACACCAGATGAAGAGATTGGAAGAGGTCCTCATAAATTTAATGTAGAAGCTTTCGATGCAGATTATGCCTACACAATGGACGGAGGACCACTTGGCGAATTACAATACGAAAGCTTCAATGCTGCTGCAGCCAAGTTAACCTTTAAAGGAAACAACGTTCATCCCGGTACGGCAAAAGGCAAAATGGTGAACTCCACTAAAATTGCCATGGAGTTCCATAGCAAGCTACCTGTAGAAGAAGCGCCTGAACATACGGAAGGGTATGAAGGATTTTATCACCTTATTTCCTTTAGTGGGGATGTAGAAGAGACAAAGCTTTATTACATTATTCGTGATCATGATCGTGATAAATTCACAGCTAAAAAAGAAAAAGTGGAAGCTATTACGACCGAGCTCCGTCAAAAGTATGGGGAAGAGAGCATTTTGTTAGATATGAAGGATCAATACTACAACATGAGAGAAAAAATTGAGCCAGTTAAAGAGATTGTGGATAAGGCGTACAACGCAATGAAAAAGCTGGATATCGAACCAATCGTTCAGCCAATACGTGGTGGTACCGATGGTTCTCAGTTATCGTTTATGGGCTTACCGACCCCAAATGTATTTACTGGCGGTGAAAACTATCACGGAAAATTCGAATACATTTCTCTTGATAATATGGAAAAAGCAGTTCACGTTATTTTAGAGATTGTTAAGCCTTAAGTTTCCAAGGAGGATTTTCATATGAGCTCTGTTACGATTAAATCTCTAATTACACAGGATGAGTGGCGGGAAGCCTATCCTGTGATGAAGCACCTACGAACCCACTTGGAGGAAAAAGAATTCCTTGAACTTGTAGAACAAGCGCAAGAAAAAGACCACTATCAACTAGCAGCTCTTTGTTCAGATGGAAAAATGGTAGCCGTCATTGGTTATATGCCGATGATTACGCTGTACAATGGAAAATTTATTTGGGTCTGTGACCTCGTCACAAAGCCAGAAGTCCGTTCTCAAGGATACGGTGAACAGTTGCTCTCTTATGTGGAACAATGGGCGAAAGAGCACGGGTACGGTAAAATCTCCCTATCATCAGGCATACAGCGATTAGACGCCCACCGCTTCTATGAGGATAAAATGGATTATCGAAAAGTAAGCTATGTGTTTTTAAAAGACTTATAAAAAGAGGCTGGGACAAAAGTATGTTAAGCAATGAAAAAACGAACAATTATAATTAGTGCCTATACCCCGCTCCGGAAATATACGACGCTTTCCGCGGGCGGCTAGTGAGCCTACTCGTGCTGGGTATATTTCCGGAGCTAGTATAGGCTGTTGTTCGGCTTTTCGGCTTATCCTTTTCGTTATGTCCCAGCCCCTTTTTTCCTCCATTAGCGAAACTTAATATATAACACGATCGCCAATATAGCTAATAGAAACGTTACCCCATATATAATTGTTAGAATCGGAACATTAGATTTTAATGAAGATGATTCATATTCTCTAGAGCGCTTTAATTGTGCTTCTGCACTATCCCCTTCACGCTCATATTGCTTCAATTTCTGATCCTCTTGTCTCACTACGTACAACGTACCACCTAATGTAAGGATGAACAAAATAATTAAAATAATAATTAAAGGCCAACTCATCTAACTAACCTCCTTGACCTTCCTTTTTCTTCATTATACCACTTGTATCTATATACCAATCTAGGAACTCACTTTCATTTTTTTCTGCTTTGTTTCTTTACCAAATGGTAATACATGATAGATAAGTAAAAGAATGGCGCCAATAAATGCAAGAGTTCCCATACACCCGTATAAAAAACCTCCTCCTGCTGAATCGATTAAGGCCCCTCCACCTAAAGAACCAATAATACCTGATAATCCAAAGAATACAGAAACAAACACTAAATGTCCGGTTGCCTGCAGGTTTTCCGGAATAAGTCTGGTCACATACTGAAAAGCAGATAAATAAAACACGCCAAACGTCAATCCATGTAAAAATTGAAAGGCAACAATAAGCGCTGGATCATCAAATACAGCATACATATACCAACGAACACTATAAAGAAGGCCTGCAATTATAATAAAAATGAGTGGGGGAAACTTTCTAAACCAGAACCCCGCTAATGCGAAGACAAGTGCTTCACTCGCTACTCCAAGGAACCAAGAAATCCCAATCAAACCTTCTCCTCCACCTAATTGAGCAATGTATATGCCAATAAAGCTGTCGCTCGTTCGGTGCGTGATTGTAATAAACATCACTAAAAACAAAAAAATAATAAAGGGCGGATTCTGAATGAGTAGCTTTACATCTTTTAGTTGAATTGATTTTTGACTCTTAGTTGGAACATCCACTAAGGTAAAACACATCGCTAAGCATGCTAACCCAAAGAATAGATAGGGCCATATCATATATTGAATACCGGTTCTGGCTAAAATCTCCCCAACCACTAAAGAGGAAATTGCGAACCCAATAGAGCCCCATGTTCGAATGGTTCCAAACGACTTACCTAATGCATCCGCTCTTCTTTGAGCAAGGCTATCTCCTAACGCACCAATCGGAGAAATAAAAAAGTAAAAGATGGCTGCCATTCCTAGGATAGCGATTAAGGAATTCATTTGAAAGAAAATAACACTGCTAACAAGTAACCCGATTAAACAAATCATCAATATTCTCTTAACCGTTCGATACTTATCACTCATATATCCCCAAAAGGGTTGTGCAAAGATAGAAGCTAACGGCCCAATTGCTAAGACCAAACCGATTTCCGTTCCGCTTAAACCTTTGAATTGCAAATATAGCGGTAAAAAACTAACAATAATCGTGTTTGACGCATGAAAACAGAACAAAAGTGATTTCAATGGTACAAGTGATTCCTGATTTGCCACAGATGTCTCCCTCTCTATTGACTAGACTAACCATTACCATTCGGCAAAAGTCGTTGGTGCTGACAAACAAAGCCTTCCTACCATACTTTACACGTATGACGAAAGGCTAAAATTTTTAAATTCCTAAATCATAATCATGTAGTTACCGTTTGTCCACAACCGCAATCGTACACCGACAGATGGATATTAATCGATCCTTTTCATCCGCAATACGAGCTTCATATACCATACTGCTTCTTCCTTGATAGATAACCGATGCAGTCGCAGTCACGATTCCATCTTTTTTGGAACGAACATGATTTGCATTTATTTCCTGACCGAACACCGCTTGTTTTTCCAAATCGACTAAATTTGCTGCACCTAAACTTACAACCGTTTCTGCAAGTGCGACAGAAGCGCCACCGTGAAGATAACCAAATGGCTGATGCGTCCTATGATCTACTGGCATGGTTGCCACACATGTACCATCTGGTTTAATGTCCTTAATTTCAATCCCTAATTGTTCCATTAAGGTATCCTTTGTACGGAATAAACTCATTCGCTTTTCCCCCAATGATATGTAATAAAAATAGTATAACATAGCAAACGGTTTCATCTATGATAAACAACAAACGTTAACATACCAGTTGTTTATATAGGTCACATTCCCTAATTTTCATAAAATCTTTTCATATAGTTTCTTTTTCTTTGAATCCATGTTATACTAAAGTTCACTTATTGTTGTTCGGTATGTGATTGATGAAAGATGAAAGAAATAATGACTTTTAAGTTGATTATCGTCTGGAATGATTATATAGAGCAAGAATAGTAATAAACGCGCAAGACGCAATGGAGGAAAAACAATGAATAACGGTACTGTAAAATGGTTTAACGCAGACAAAGGTTTTGGATTTATCGAAGTTGAAGGTGGAGACGACGTATTCGTACACTTCTCTGCAATTCAAGGCGAAGGTTTCAAAACTCTTGAAGAAGGTCAAGCGGTAACTTTCGATATCGAAGAAGGCGCTCGCGGACCACAAGCTGCTAACGTAAATAAAGCGTAAGCTCATTTAATAACCATAAAAGCTCTTTCTCTTTGGAGAAGGAGCTTTTTTTCTTTCCACTCTCTAGCTTCCGCTTTGCAAAGGGGATATAGTAGTGATAATACAATTGCGTAAAGCTATGAAATAAAGGAATTGACCTATTAGAAAATGCTTCGGATTCTATAAGGATTTCGTTCGTCCAAGAAACACTTTCTTTTCATAAAAAAGAGATAGACAGGCTTCAAAAAATCTTTTTAGCTGACGCTCTATATAGTGGATTTAAGAACAGAAATTGAATAAGAAATAGAAAAAGCACAAAAACTACAAAACAGATATATTCGTGTAAAGGATTCCGTGAATAGCGGAATCTTTTTGACGTTTTAGTCCCTTGTTACATATACCGGAAGTAGTATTTATGCTATAATTTATTCAATTATGCGTCATTTTCTTATATATTTTTGATTAAAATATGACATATTGGAGTATTCCTATGGATCTAAACAAACAAAGAGGACTTGATATAGATATTTTTGCCGATCGGTCTAATTTAGAAATTACAAATTACTTTTCCGACCTTGTTTTTGTTATGAGTGTAGAACAAGGCACTTTTTATTATTATTTTATGAATAAATCAGCACAAGCGCATACGAACCTAACTGAAAATAGTTATGGGAAGAAGCTCCAGGAT